>JACQFG010000112.1 GCA_016200155.1 Planctomycetota bacterium
CACCGCAAGCAAATTTCGGGAAAATGGTGGGAAAGATGATTATCCGGAATCCGCCTGGAGATTCGGGTTTCCGAGCCTGAGCGCGCGCCAAGGAACGAGCGAGCTTTCCCTGCTGCTCGGACCCGGAAACGCGCCTTCTTGCGAGCGCGGCCGAAATTCCGCAAAATCGACGATAGATTCACGCGTGCCGGCAGAAGTATTGGGTGAGGACCCGCGATGGCCGACGTTCCCGCGACTCGTGCGAGCCTGGTCGTGCGTCTGCGCGATCGCCAGGACCAGTCGGCCTGGAGCGAGTTCGTTCGGCTGTATACGCCGTTGGTCTATCGCTACGCCCGGCGGCGCGGCTTGCAGGACGCCGATGCCGCCGACGTCACGCAGGATGTGCTGCGCAGCGTGTCGGCGTCCGTCGGGGCGTTCGATCCCCGGCTCGGCCTGTTTCGGAGCTGGCTGTTCACGCTCGCCCATCGTCGGCTTTACGACTTCTTGCAAAACCATCAGCGGCAGCCGTCGGCGGCGCAGGAGACGATGCAGATTCTCGACACGCTGCCGGCCCGCGACGACGAGGCCTCGTGGAACCAGGAGTTCGAACGGCAGCTCTTCAGCGTCGCCGCCGACCTGGTTCGCCCGACGTTTTCGGATAACACCTGGCAGGCGTTTCAACTCGCCGGCGTCGAGGGTCAGAGCGGTCAGGACGTCGCCCGATCGCTCGGCATCAGCGTGGCAGCGGTCTACTTGGCCAAGAGCCGCGTGATGGTGAAACTGAAGGCGGAGGTCAAGCGATTGCAGGCGGAGTGACGCTGTGAGCCCGAAGCGTAAGCGAGGGCGGCCCTCGCTTGCGCTTCGGGCCGACGATCCAGGCGCATCTGGAGACGTGCGGGGGGTGCCAGCAAACGATCGAGCGGCTGGCGGCCGGCGGCGTCACCTGGGACCGCACGGCCCAGAGTCTCGGCGACAAGCCGGCGCCGCAGGAGACCGCGCTCATCGACGCCGTCGAGAAGTTGCAAAGCGAGCCGACCAGCGCCGACCTGACGCGCGAGGTACCCGCCAGGCCGATCGACGACGACCTGTCCTTCCTGCAACCTACGACGAAGCCGAACTCGCTGGGCCGGCTCGATGAGTTTGAGATCCTCTCGGTCGTCGGCAAGGGGGGCTTCGGCATCGTCCTGAAGGCGTTCGACGAGAACCTGCACCGCATCGTCGCCCTCAAGGTCATGCTGCCGCAGATGGCCGCCAGCGGCACGGCCCGGCAGCGCTTCATCAAGGAAGCCCAGGCCGCCGCCGCCATCACCCATGAGAATGTCGTCACCATCCACAAGGTCGAGAAGAACGCCAAGCATCCGTACCTCGCCATGCAGTTCGTCAGCGGCCAAACCCTCAACGAAAAGATCGACAGGGCCGGGCAGCTCAGCCTGAAAGAGATCCTCCGCATCGGCACGCAGATGGCCGAGGGACTGGCGGCGGCGCACAAGCAGGGCGTCGTCCATCGCGACATCAAGCCCGCCAACGTCCTCCTGGAGAACGGCGTCGAACGCGTCAAGATCACCGACTTCGGCCTGGCCCGCGTCGGCGATGACGCCAGCCTCACCCAGTCCGGCACCGTCGCCGGCACGCCGATGTACATGTCCCCCGAGCAGGCCAACGGCGAAACCGTCGATCAGCGCAGCGATCTCTTCAGCCTCGGCAGCGTCCTGTACGTGATGTGTACCGGAAGAGCGCCGTTTCGCGCCAACACGACGATGGCGGTGATGAAGCGCGTCTGCGAGGACACGCCGAAGGCGATCCGCACCGTCAATGCGGATATCCCGGCCTGGCTCGAAGCAATCGTCACGAAGCTGCACGCGAAGAAGCCGGGCGATCGCTATCAGACGGCTACGGAAGTCGCGGACGTGCTGGGCGAGCATTTGGCCGAGCTTCAGGCTGGGCGAGCCGGGAGTGTGAGCGACCGGAGTCCGGCGACCCAGACGATGACGGCGCTGGTTCCGGCAGCACCCACACCGGTTGCTCGCTCTCCCGGCTCACCAAGGCGGCGCCGCAGGGTTGTTGCGGCGGCGCTCGTGTTGCTCCTGGTCGCAGTGGCGCCCGTCGTGCTAATCGCGACCGGGACCTTCGACCGGTTTTTCGAAGCCTCGCATGTCGGGCCTGACCCGAACGGGCCGGAACCACCAAAGAAAGACGGCGTCAATCCACCGGCGGTCGACGCTTCTGACAAAAACGCGCCCGCGACACTTGCGAAAACCTACAAGAACAAGCTCGGCATGGAATTCGTCCTCGTCCCCAAGGGCCGATCCTGGCTTGGCGGCGGCGCAGGCAAGACGGGGACATTACATGTCGAGATTCCTTACGACTTTTATCTGGGAACGTACGAAGTCACGCAAGAAGAGTGGCAGAACCTCATGGGCAAGAACCCCAGTTGCTTCTCGCGCGATGGCAGAGACAAGGAGGCCGTGAAGAATGTCCGTGAAGCGGACTTGAAACGGTTCCCGGTGGAGAACATATCGTGGTATGAGGCCCAGGAATTTATCAAGCTCGTAAATGAGAAGTCGAGGGAAACCGGCTGGGAATATCGCATGCCGACGGAACTGGAGTGGGAATACGCCTGCCGCGGCGGTCCTATGAGGGACCAATCCGAAAGCGAGTTTGACTATTATTTCGACGAGGCGACGAACCAAGTGGCGCCCGCGCAGGCCAATGTTAGTTCCAATGTCAACCGGACGTCCAAAGTGGGGTCCTATAACGCCAATCGGTTGGGACTGTTTGACATGCAC
>JACQFG010000113.1 GCA_016200155.1 Planctomycetota bacterium
CGCTCGCATAACTGGCGGCGAAGCACATCACCGTGATTCGTTCGATGAACGTCAGCATACAGGGATTATATCGCACAGCGTAATTCTTGTTTAGCCGCAACGCCGAAGGCGTGCGCTTGCCCGGCGCACGCCTTCGGCGTTGCGGCTAAACGTCCTCCGACGCGACCAGCGGGCTCTTGAACTCGGCTAGCTTCTTGTGGAGGGTGTTGCGATTGATGCCCAGCCGCGCCGCCGCCTTGACCAGCACGTTATCGGATAGCGGCAGCACCTGTTCGAGCAGTTCCCGCTCGACGGTGCGAATCAGTTGATGATGCAGGTGGTCGTCGTCCGTCGGCCATTTCTGCATCGAGGCCCGGACCAGTTGCTGGATGAGCGCATCGACGTCGGCAGGCTTCCCGTGTGGCGCTCGCATCCGACGCTCGTTGCTGGGCAGCATCAGATCGAACTGCAACGCCTGGCCGTGCGAGAGGACCACGCAGCGCTCGACGCAGTTTTCCAGCTCGCGGACGTTGCCGGGCCATTCGTTATGCCGCAGCTTGTCGAGAATGGCGCCAGGAATCTCGGCAGTATCGCGGCGATTCTCCTCGCAGTAGCGCTCGAGGAAAAACTGTGCCAGCGCCGGGATGTCCTCGGGCCGGTCCCGCAACGGCGGCAGACAGATCGGCACCACGTTCAGGCGAAAATAAAGATCATCGCGGAACCGTCCCGCCTCGATCTCATCCTCCAGAAACCGGTTCGTCGCCCCGATCACGCGGGTATCGACCCGGATCGTGCGGCTCTCGCCGACGCGCTCGAACTCGCGCTCTTGCAAAACGCGCAACAGCTTGACCTGCAGCTTGGGCGTCATGCTGTTGATTTCGTCGAGGAAGATGGTGCCCCCGTGCGCCGCCTCGAATCTGCCCGTCTTGTTCTCGACGGCGCCGGTGAACGCGCCTTTGACATGGCCGAACAGTTCGCTTTCGAGCAGGCTTTCGCTGAGCGCTCCGCAGTTGACGCGAACGTACGGGCCATCCTCGCGCGGACTGAGGCGATGGACGTTGTGCGCAATCACTTCCTTGCCTGTGCCGGTTTCGCCGATGAGCAGAACGCTAGCGCGTGACGGCGCGACGAGACGCGTAAGCCGATAGACCGCGCGCATGGCTCGGCTATCGCCAACCACGCCGGGTAACGGAGCGTCGAGCGATTCCTTATGCGGCTGCGATGGCATGTGCGTGCCTTGGTTCCGAGATGTTTCTGCCTAAACCGGGGTGCTCGCTGAAACCAACGGACGGCGAGCCCCGCATTCAAGGTCGTCTTAGCATATTGTATGCAAAATCGGAACAATCACAACCCGCAAGATGCCTAAGATGGCAGCATACGTCGCGCACTTCCCTGGCGGAAACCATGGTAAACAAAAAAATCCCGCGTCGTGGGGAAACGACACAGGATTTACGCGGGAGTATAGGGTGGGGTGACCGCCGAATCGTAACGGGTTCCGGACCGTCACGAGCCGATTAGCACCGCCGCCGCGATTGAGCAAGCCTCTTCTCTGCCGGCCCGTTCGCTTCATTGAATTCTAGCAAGCCGCATGCCAGAGTCGAGCCATTACTGATGATTATTTCTTAAATCATTAATATGCAATAAGTTAGATCAACTGACTGCGGAGCTCCGACATTCCCGAACGGCAGGGGCTTGGTATTCTTTTCCAGTCATGGTTGGAAATATTCCAATCGACCCAGCAAATTGATGTGCAAATCGATCACACCCGCCTCGGCTTTGCAATGCATTCGACTTTCGTCACAACGCCGCATTTTGAAACCCGGTGCCGTCGTGGCAATGACACACCGTAACGCCTTGGGAGAATTGCACTTGCAATGTCTGTGCGTGAGTCTGTGCGTGCGTCTGTGCGTTTTTGACAGGGAGGGGTGGGTGCGTTGCACAGACTTTGCACAGACATTGCGGTGCAAAGCCCACCCGCCTCCCAGAAAGCAAACACTTGGGTCCTCGCGGTGTAAACTATTGGCAACACATCACTTACCGAACCGGCACATCACGACAACCATATCCTCCATATTGATAAAGAGTTGCGGAAATAATCACAAGCCACCGATAGCATGGCATCATGATTGCTCGTAGAATAACGACCGCCCCCTTTCGCGCCCACCGTTGACACCGAAGGAATCGACCATGATCGAGTTTCGCTGGGTCATCTTTCTGGCGTTGTGGACGCTGCTGATCGGACCCATACTGGACTTCGCCCCCAGTACGCCGACGGCGCAGGCGACGCGAACCAAGACGGCGCCGGCCGTAAAGGCGAAGAGTATTCCGTGAGCACGCTTCTCCCCAAATCGCTTCCGGATGAACCCAGCATTCGGAGGCGCCTTATGTCAATTCCATTTTGCCTCTTTCCGAGATGGGGCAGCAAGTCATATCTTCAACAAGAAACACGATTCGTTCGCCGCTCGCCCCTCGCCGCGTGACACTCCAGGGAGCCTTCACCCGTGACCGCACGACTCAGCATGCCGGACCTGCAAGCCAAGGCGAAGGCGGTCCGTCGGCACATCATCACCAGCACGACCGCGGCCGCCTCCGGACACCCCACCAGCTCGCTCTCGGCAACCGACATTGCCGTCGCGCTTTACTTCGGCGGCGTGCTTCGTTACGATGCGAACAATCCGAGCTGGCCCGCGCGCGATAAATTCATACTCAG
>JACQFG010000130.1 GCA_016200155.1 Planctomycetota bacterium
CGCGAAGCCGATCGAGCAGGACATACGGCCACCGCCGGAAAACCCGGTGATGTAGGTCTGATCGGGATCGATGGCGTACTGGCGGCGGACGTCGTCGAGGACATCGAGGATGATGCGCGTGCGTTGTCCCGGCGGCGTGCTGTTGCCGGCCGTGAAGGGCGCGGCGAAGATCAATCCCGCCTGGTCACACGTCTTGCGCCAGGCGGCCAAGCCTGTCGTCGGCGAATCGCCGGGCGAAATGAACAGGACCAGGCCGACGGGTTTATCCTTCGTGACGCCCTTGGGAACGTAGAGTTGATATTTTTGCTGGCCGGAGTCGTAGCCCGCCGGCAGCTTGGCGGCGCCTTTACCGAAGCCGATGACGGCGAACTCCCAGTCGAGCCGGGTCGGTTTGGCGACCTTGCGTTCCGTCGGCTGAGTGAAAGCGTGGCCGCAAACGCTCAGCAACACGGCCGCGGCAATGATGGTTCGTTGGACGTTCATGAAAATCCCCCCGTGGAGTGGGCAGGTTCAGTGTATCCGTCCCGCACAGTCGCCGCATCTTAACAGCAAAAATTGTCAACCTGTCCGGAATCTGCCGAGTCTGCGGCCGATTATTGCTGATTATCTGAATACGCAAATCAGGTTCAACCTCGCGCTCAAGGAGTGGGGCATGGTCTCGGCAATGGCATCGCTAATCTTGTGCGGATTGGTGGCAGCCCAGGGCAAGGACAAGGTCTACGACGCCGGCTATCTGTGCGCGCCGGCCTACGCCCTGGATGATACGATCCGCGGGCCGGTGAAACGCTATGTCCCGCAGCCGGGCGATATCTACATGTCCACCGACAAATCGTGGATCATCAACGCGGGGCATCGGCTCGCGCTCAGCGGGCAGCCGAATCACTCCGGGCTGGTCTTCTGCCTGGAGGACGGCACCCCCACGATTCTCGAAGCCGGCCCCTTCAACGGTCTCAAGATCGAGATGGTCGATCTCAAATATGATTTTGACAAGCACGAGGAGCGCACGGAGAAGGTGTGGATCCGCGCCCGCAAGACGCCGCTCTCCAAGGAGCAATGCCACGAGCTGTGCGAATGGGCGAAGCGCCATCACGGCCGGCCGTTCGCCGCGCGACGTATGCTGCGGCAGATGACGCCGTTCCGCACGCGCGGCCCGTTGCGGACCTTCTTCATGGGCGAACCCAACGGCGAACGCGATCGCTACTTCTGCGCCGAACTCGTCCTGGAGACCTGCGTCCACCTCAACCTGCTGCCGCACGCCACGACCCGGCCGTCGGCGACGTATCCGGAGGACTTGTTCTTCGATCGCTCCAACAACGTCTTCCTCAACCGCTACTTCACCCTGGCCGACGGCTGGCATCCGCCGGCGCGCTGGGTGAGCAAGCAGCAGTGATCTTCCGAGCCTGAGCGCTAGCGAAGGGCGCCACGCGGACGACACACGTCACGTATCACGGCGCTGGCTCTTCATGAACGCGTGCAGCCGTTCCGCCGCCGGCCGCCACTGACCCGCGCGGGCGGTGGCGATCACGTCGTCCAGATAATTGGCCGCGCTCTCCGGCAACTTGCCCGCCTGCTTTAACTTGCTCAAGCGCTGGTCGCACTGGTCGACCAGCTTTTCATTGCGCGCCGTCACCGCGGTGTACAAGGCGTCCACGGTACGGAAGACCTCCTCGTCCGACCCCATCTGCGGCGGCGTTCCGCAGCCGGTCAGCAATACCGTCACACCCGCCGCCAGAGTGAATGCCAGCAATCGTTCGTGCATGAATGGTTCCTTCGAATTGGCCGTAGCGACAAGCTGCCAGCTTGTCGGCTTCTCGCAGCGCCGACAAGCTGGCAGCTTGTCGCTACGACACGTCCTCTCAATAATCTCCGGACGCGACATCGTTCTTGTTGCGCGTCGACAGCGCGACCCAGGTGAACGGATCGATGTACTGGCTGATGAAGCGGACGGTGCCGTCGCCGAAGAGGACGTTGGCGCCGCCGGGGTGCTCGGAGTACATTTCATCGGTGTGCCCGAACGGATGGTTCGGGGCGTGAATGATGACCTGCGGATGATCGTGCGTGTCGGGGCCGCTGTGAGCGCCGACCAAGCAGCCGGCGGCGTTGTTCTCCGACGGCCAGGGACGCAGGTCGAGCCGCGGCGGCGTGACCGCATTCGGCACGACGCCGACCCACGTCTTGTTGCTCAGAACCGAACTGTGTTCGCCGATGAACACCGTCTGCGACAGGCCGTCGGTGACCATGGCGATTGTCGTTTTCGAGTTGCGATAGAACGGCCCGTCGATGAACGCCGGCTGATTCCCGTTGGCCGGGATCGGCTCGCCGGCCTCAAGGTCGTAGGCGTATGGGGTGGTTCGGCCCCAGGGTTGGTGGACTCCCGCGTTGGTCACGTAGTGCGAGTGCGCGAAGTAGATGCTCGGGCTGTACGGCACGCCGTAGCGCATGTTGCCGCTCTCTTGCAGGACCTCGAACCCATCACTGCCGCCGCTGGCCGACGGGCACAGAAAGACGGCCAGCTTGGTGCGCACGTACGGAGCGTTCTCGGTCGCCCAGCACGGCAGGTCGAGCCGCAGACTGGTGTAGAGCGAGCCTTGATCGAGGTGCGGCAAGAGCAGCGTGCCCCAGGCCCAGCCCGGCAGTCCGTTCCAGGTCGCGTCAGGATAGTTGACGCCGTACGCGGTGCCCGTTTGCCGATCCGATGTCCGAAGATATGCCGGCGGGAACACTTTTTTCGTATCGTGATAGTGATGCAGCGCCAGGCCGATCTGCTTGAGATTGTTGGCACACTGAGTGCGCGCCGCCGATTCGCGAATCTTTTGCACGGCAGGTACCAGCATCCCGATGAGGATGCCGATGATCGCGATGACGACGAGGAGTTCGATCAGCGTGAACGCAGCTCTGGGTTTTGTGCTCATGGGACCGCCAAAAGTTGTATCTAACGATGTCTATTAGCTTAACCTAATGATATTTGTAGTCAGAGATAAATCAACTTGTTTTTCGCACTTTTCTTGTTTTTTGGTGTGGCTATGCGGATTCGCTTCCCAATCCTGCTGATCGCGTCAATGATGTTGGCTGCGTCCCCCGCCGCCGCACAGACACCGAAGCGGATTCAGATCGGCATCGAGTACGCCATGCCGGGGTTGGGCAAGCCGTTCGCCGAGCTTGGCGTTCCGGCGGTGAAGCCGTATGCCGAGGCGTTGATGTGGGGCAAGATGCAGAAGGCGAAGGACGCGGCGATCGACTTCAGCTTCTTCGATCGCGTCGTCCACGACTATCAGGACGCCGGGTTCGAGGAAATCTACATCTCGATCTGCACGCGCTGCGGCTGGGGCAACAAGGGGCCCAAGAACCTGACGCCCAAGGACGAGCACTACCCGGCCTTCGAGGCCTGGGTCAAGGCGATCGTCGAGCGCTACAATCTCGACAAGAAGAATCACATGCCCGGCCTGAAGCGCTCGATCCGCTACTGGGAGGTCGGCACCGAATACTCGTCCTATCAACCGGAGCCGACGAAGGAATATCTCGACATGCTCCGGCGCTCGCACAAGGTCATCAAGGCCGCCAATCCGAAAGCGGTCGTCCTGCACGCGGCATTTCTGACGACGACGGTGTTCAAGGATCATCCGAAGCCGGCGCAATATGCTCAAGCCTTTGCGGCAGCGCCGAAGCGGTTCATGGACAAGAGCCTGGCCGACATCCGGGCGGTGCTCGATCATCCGGAGTGGTTCGACGCCGTCAATTTCCACGCCCTGGGCGATCCGTACGAGATCGAGGACAACGTCGCCTGGCTCAAGTGGGAGATGGGCCAGCGCAAATATTCGAAGCCGATCTTCATCTCCGACACGACGCCGACGCCGTTCATCGCCTGGGGCAGCGCGACGGAGCCGAAATCGCTGTTCAAGGGGATCGTCATCCCGCCGGCGACCGAAGCGGACCGCGAGCGGATGGCGGTTTACTTCAAGAAACTGCTCGACAAGGACCAGACGGCGATCGCCTGGAATCACTCCTTCGTCGCCTCGGACATGGTCAAGAAATGCGTGATCGCTGCCGAGCAGGGGGTGGCGCTCATCAACACGTCGTTCATGGAGGACCTGTTCCTGTTCCAGCTCAAGCTGCCGCTGGCGCCCGCGGGCACCGGCACATCAGCGTGGGCAGGGATGGCGGACGTCAAGATCGACTTCAAGACGGAGCAGCGGACGATTCTTGGCAAGCGTCCGTCGTTCTACGCAATCAAGCAACTGCAAGCGCACTTGAAAGGGTACGAGAACCTGCAGCGCGTCAAGATTGCCGACGAGCGCGTGAGGCTCTACAAGTGGACGCAGAACAAGACGCCGATCTGGATCGCCTGGCTCGAGACGGGCAAGCTGATTCTGCCGGGCGATGCCGTGCCGAAGGCGAAGGTGAAGTTGAAGGTGCCGGACGGAGCCTATCGCATCGAGCCGGCGATCCATGACGCGGCAGTCAAGATGGGCGAGCGGATAGATGTCCTGAGCGGCATCGAGATCGAGGTCACGCCGCGTCCAGTGTATGTCATCGGGACGAAACGCTGACGGCGCATCTCGGCGGGACTTGCCCGTTCCCGTACAATAAGAGTGACTATCGCCGCGTGCTCCGGTCGCTTACGCTCCCGGCGCGCCGAACTTGAAAGGAACCTCCATGGCCGATATGACCGCCCCCTTCCGCCTCGATCCGAAAGCGCAGCGGGGCAACTACGCCCGTCAGCGCCAGATGACGCTTGCCGACGAATTGATGGAAAATCGTATCATCTTCCTCGGCAGCTCGCCCGAGATGGGCGTGTACGACCCGTCCGGCGAGATCAACGACTTCATGGCCAACGTCATCATCCAACGGCTCCTGTATCTGCAATATCAGAACAAGAACCAGGAAATCCACATGTACATCAACAGCCCCGGCGGCTCGGTGTACTCGACGCTGGCGATCTACGACACGATGCAGTTCCTCGAATGCCCGATCGCGACCTACTGCATGGGCATCGCCGCCAGCGGGGCCGCCATCCTGCTCGCGGCCGGGTCGAAGGGCAAACGCCATGCCCTGCCCAACTCGAAGATCATGATCCATCAACCGTGGGGCCAGGTCGGCGGACAGATCACCGACATGGAGATTCAAGCCGGCGAATTCGAAAAGGACCGCCTCCGGCTCAACGAAATCCTCGCCAGGCACACCGGGCAAACGGTCGAAAAGATCGCCCAGCAAACGGATCGCGATTGCTTCTTCACGGCGATGGAAGCCAAGGAGTTCGGCCTGGTGGATGAGGTCGTGCAGAAAAAGTGATCCTGTATTCGTTTAGCGTTCGTGCTGCGCCATGCGAGCGCTAAACGTAAACAGCCCGAAACATTCCCTCAACTTAATTCCTCCCGGTTGCCGATCTTGCCTCATGGGACCGGGAGGCTCGGAGAAACCGATGCCTCTGATTCCCTATGTCGTTGAAGGCGGCGGACGCGAAGAACGGGTCTTTGACATCTACAGCCGGCTGCTGAAGGATCGTATCATCTTTCTGCAAGGCGAGGTGAACGACGACAGCGCGAGCCTGATCGTCGCCCAGATGCTCTATCTGCAATTCGATCAACCGAAGGCGGATATCCATCTGTATATCAACAGCCCGGGCGGCTCCGTCACGGCGGGATTGAGCATCTACGACACGATGCAATACATCACCTGCGACGTCGCCACCTACTGCATCGGCCAGGCTGCCAGCATGGGCGCCGTCCTGTTGTGTGCCGGCACCAAGGGGAAGCGAAATTCGCTGCCCAACTCGCGCATCATGATTCATCAACCGCTCGGCGGCATGCGCGGCAGCACCACCGAAATCTTGATCCGCCTGAAGGAAAATCAACGGCTCAAGAAGGTGCTCAACGACATCCTGATGAAGCACACCGGCAAGTCGGTCGAGCAGATCGAGAAAGACTGCGACCGCGATAACTTCATGTCCTCCCAGGAAGCCCGCGAATACGGCCTGGTGGACAACGTGCTGCTGAGATTGCCGGGACCGGCGTGACGTGTTGAATTCGTTTAGCGCCCGCGTGGCGCCATGCGGGCGCTAAACGAAGAACCAAGGACAAAGAACATGCTGGCACGATGCCGAGGTGCGTTCTTTCTCCTCTTGCTGCCGCTTATCACCGCTTCCGCGGGGTGCCGCAACAAGACCGATCTCGTCGAGATGGAACTGCGTACCCGCGAACAACTCTACCGCGAAGTCCTTTCGCAACAGCAAAGCTCCGAAGCCCGCATGCTCGCGCTCCAGCTCGAAATCGAAGCCTTGCGCAAGGGCAGCAAGATCAGCCCCGAACAGGCGGCATCCACCTACGGCCTGAAGCGCATCGTCCTGGGCCGAGCGACCGGCGGGTTCGACAACGACGGCCTGCCCGGCGACGAGGTGTTGCAGGTCGTCGTCGAGCCGCGCGATTACGACGATCACGCAATCAAGGCCCCGGGCACGCTGCAGATTATCGCCCTGGAGATCACGCCGCAGGGCGTCAAGCTGCCGCTGTGTACCTGGGACATTTCGAACGAACAGCTTCGGCAAAACTGGAAGCAAGGATTATTGAGCACCGGTTACACGCTGATGTTGCCATGGAAACAGTTCCCGGCACACGAACAGGTGCGCGTGGTGGTGCGCTTCGTGACGCCGGACCAGCGCGTGTATGAAGCGGACAAGGACATCAAGGTGCGTCCAGTTCCTGGGGCAGGGCAAAAGCGCATCGAGGAGCCGATCCCGTGCCCGGTGCCCGATATGGGCCCGCTGCTCGTGCCGATCGGCCGAGTGGCGCCGGCGCCGCACACGACGCAATGGCGCGCGGCGGAGATGCCGGAGCGCGTGACCATCGGCCGCCCGACGCCGATCGATTGACAGGCGAGCCGAGCC
>JACQFG010000131.1 GCA_016200155.1 Planctomycetota bacterium
CCGGCAACCAATCCGCCGCCGACGGGTTGCGATAATCGACGACGACCTCCGCATCCTTCAGATCCAAGGGAGCCGGCGCCGGCCGATTCACGAGTGTTTGCAGCACGTCCTTGATGGCGCGTTTCTGGTCGGCGGCCGCGAGCGCGAATGGGTGGAGCAAGGAGGACTCATCCTTCCGCGCCTTCGCCAGCGCTTGCTGCCAGCGTTTCAAGAGCACAGGATTGAGATCTTTCGAAAGGTCCTTGATGCCAGCCGCCGTGAGCAAGTAAAGGTGGGAATTCTCAATCACCGGGACGGCCGCTTTGGACATCGCCACTTGCAGCGGCCCGCGGCTTTGCACCCGCAGCTCCCAAAGCTCCTCCGCGACTTTGCGATTGTGCGCGATCGTGTCGAACCGCGCCAGCCGATAGTTGCTGCTTTCGAGGATGCCGAACAGAGCGTAGTAATCCTTCGTCGAGATCGCGTCGAACTTGTGATCGTGACAACGCGCGCAGGCGACCGTCAGTCCGAGGAACGTTTTGGTCATCACATCGATGCGATTGTCGAAGCGATCGGCCTGGTCCTGGCGAATATCGACGGGCGAATGGCATTCCTCGCCGAGGAACCAGAACGCGGTGCCGAGGATCGATTCGTTGAATGTGTCCTCACTCCGGTCGCTCACGCTTCCGGCTCGCTTTCCCAACCGCGGCGTCTTCAGCAAGTCCCCCGCAAGGTGCTCGTGGACGAACTGGTTGTACGGCACGTCGGCGTTGAACGCGCGGATCACGTAATCGCGGTAGTGATAGGCATTCGGAATGGTGTAATCGAACTCGTGCCCCCGGCTCTCGGCATAGCGCACCAGGTCGAGCCAGTGCCGGCCCCAGCGTTCGCCGAAGTGCGGCGACGCGAGCAGCCGATCGACGGCGTCCTCAATGACCTTTCCCCGTTTAGCGCCCGCCGCGTCCCATGCTGCGACGAAGTCCTCCACCTCGACGCGCGTCGGCGGCAGCCCGAGGATATCAAAGTGCAGCCGCCGCAGCAGCGTGCGCGGATCGGCCGGCGCCGCCGGCTTGAGTCCCTTCGCCTCCAGCTTCGCCAGCATGAACCGATCGATGTTCGTTAGTGCCCAGTCGGCATCCTTCACGTTCGGCACATCGGCCGCCACGATCGGCTGCCAGCACCAGTGCTCCTTCTTGCGCTTCGGTAGGTTGAACTCGCTATACGTACTTTTCTTGATCGTCTTCTCGTCCGGCCACGGCGCGCCCATCTTGATCCACGCGGCGAGGTCGGCGATGACGGCATCGGGCAGCTTGCCCTTCTTCGGCATCTTCAGATCGACGTTGGTGTAGCTGATCGCCTCGATCAGCCGGCTCTTCGGGGGCTGCCCCGGCACGATCGCAGGCCCGTTGTCGCCGCCGCGCAGCATGCCCGCCCGGCTATCGAGAAGCAGGTCCGCCTTCAGCTTCTTCGCCGTCGCCGAGTGGCATTCGTAACAATGCTGCACCAGCACGGGCCGGATCTTCTTCTCGAAGAACTCGATCTGCTCCGCCTTGTCCTGAGCAAGAGCGGGCATGGTCCAGAGAATCGCAAGCGCGGCAAGGAGGGATCGTTTCATGTGATTAAACTCGGCGGGAGGACGACGGCGATACGAATATGATAACGCGGATCGGAAAGAATGGCGAGGAATCGGACCACGGTTCAACTATCCCTCCCTCCCGGTGTCTTAGGGCAGCGGAGGTTTTGGCGATTTCGACAGTTGCACACTCGACGCCTGCCTTTGGCAAACCATATAGAATAGTAGAATCCGGAGAGGAACTGACATGACGATGCAAACAAACTCTGAGTCCGCCATCTGGAACCGACTTTTTCAGCCCTCCGTCAAGACACTTTCCGTTGACGCGGCGCGATCGATCCTGAGCCTCGATTTCATGCCTGAGGACAAGAATCGGATGCGCGAACTGGCGGCGAAAGCCCGTGACGGTTCGCTCACTTCCATTGAAAAACATGAAATCAAGAACTATGAACACGTCGGAAACCTGTTGGCGCTCTGGAAATCGAAAGCCAGGCAGCGACTGAAAAAGCTTCCCGCCGCCAACGGCTCAAGGCGTTGATGCAACATGGATCGACAACTTGCCGAGCTTGTCCGGCAGCGCGCCAAGTCCTGTTGCGAGTATTGCCAGATGCCGCAGGAATGGGATGGGTTCACGCACGAGATTGATCACATGATTGCCCAGAAACACCATGGGCTCACCTTGGCGGGCAATCTGGTTCTGGCCTGCTTTCCATGCAACAATCACAAGGGACCGAATATCGCGGGCGTTGATCCCGTGACGCAGAGGATCACGAAGCTCTTCAATCCACGTCGGCATCAGTGGGCATTTCATTTTCGCTGGGATGGGCCAATTCTCGTGGGCCGTACGGCAATCGGGCGAACCACAATCTCTGTACTGGAAATCAATGACCCCGATCGGGTTCTGTTGCGCCAATCGCTCATCGAGGAAGGCTATTTTCCGCCGTCTGAAACGGCAAATGCCGGATAGTCCAAATTGCAGAGCGAATGGCCTACGTTATTTGCTTCATCGCCGCCAGCGCTCGCGCACTCACCGATAGCACGCGCAAAAACCCCTCCGAGTCCGCGTGGTCGAAATCGCCGATCGCTTCCATCGATGCGTTCGCTTCCGAGTAGAGCGAGTGCGGCACATCGCTTGCCGACGCGAAGGTTGCTGCTCCCTTGTAGAGCGACACGCTGATCGTTCCGGTCATCAACGCGGCAAACGACTTGACTGCATCGAGCGCGACCTTCGACGCCAGGTCGTAGCCGTAACCCTGATAGACCTGCTTGGCGAGCATCAGCGAGAGCTGATCGAACAGTTCGCGGCTGCGGCGATCGAGCACCAGTTGCAAAAGATAGGAGTATGCGGTGCCCAGCAGCTCCATGCCGGGGGCTTCGTAGACGCCGCGGCTCTTGATGCCGACGAAGCGGTTTTCGACGAGGTGATAGCAGATGCCGACGCCGTGCTTGCCGCCGAGCGTGTTGGCAAGCGAGACCGCCTGGAACATGCTGACGTTCTTGCCGTTGATGGCGACGGGCCGGCCTTTGTCGAAGCGGATCGTCACCGTCTCGGGCTTGTCCGGAGCGTTCGTCGGCAACACGCCCATGCCCGGCGTCACGAACGTCGGCGGCGTCTCCAGCGATTCGAGCCTGCCCGCCTCGTGCGTCAGGCCGAGCAGGTTGGCGTCGGTCGAGTACGGGGCGTCCTTCGTCGCCTTGATTGGCAGCTTGCGCGCGGTGCAGTAGTCGATCATCTCACTGCGGCCACGGAACTTGGCGAGGAACGCTTCGTCGCGCCAGGGGGCGTACACTTCAAACGTCGGCTCGAGCATGTTGGTGACGAGCTGGAAGCGGACCTGGTCGTTGCCTCGCCCGGTGGAGCCATGGCTGAGAACCTTGATGCCTCGTTTGCGCATTTCGGGGAGCATGCCGGCGACGATGACGTGGCGGGCGATGCCGGTGGTGTTCCAGTAGCGCCCTTCGTAATACGCCTGGGCCTGGATGATGTCGAGCCCGGCCTCGGCGATCGCGTCGTGCAACGGGACGACGACGAGTTCCTTCGCTCCACAGGCGATCATGCGCTGGCGGACGGATTCGAAGTCGGTCTCGTCGGGCTGGGCCATGTCGGCGGTGATGCAGACGACATTGACGCCGGCCTCGGTCAGCCAGCGCGTGACGGTACAGCTATCGAGCCCGCCGGATGCGGCGAAGGCGATGGTTTTGCCCTTGAGGGTGGCGACGGTGGTACGCATCGTTGGATTCCATATAGCCCGCCATTCATGGCGGGCCTCGCACGACGCGCATGCCCGCAATGAATGGCGGGCTATATGTTACGGAAAAACTCGACTTGATGTTGCATGTTCAAATGTACATAATCATCACATGGATGCGAACCCCCTCAAAGGCCGTGGCGCCGCCGACAATCCGCCCAATCGGTTCGAGCTGATCCGCTACGAGCCGCTCGATGACGGCGAACCGGACGAACGCCCCGCTCCGGCGACGCAGTTCCTGCGCGATGCCACGGCGTCGATCATCGCCACCAACGATAGCCCCGATGTTCCCTTCAAGGCGTCGATCAATCCCTATCGCGGCTGCGAGCATGGCTGCATTTACTGTTACGCTCGGCCCTATCACGAATACCTCGGCTTCTCGATCGGGCTCGACTTCGAGACGAAGATCATGGTCAAGGAGGACGCGCCGACGCTGTTGCGCAAGGAACTCAACTCGAAGAAATGGACGCCGCAGATTCTCGGCATGAGCGGCGTCACCGATTGCTATCAGCCGATCGAACGTCGGCTGGAGATCACGCGGCGTTGCCTAGAGGTGCTTGTCGAGTTTCGCAATCCGGTGTGGATCGTCACGAAGAACCGCCTGGTGACGCGCGATATCGACCTGTTGCGCGAGCTGGCGAAATATAACGCCGCCGCGGTCGTCATCGCCGTGACCACGCTGGACGCGGACCTGGCCCATGTGATGGAGCCGCGGGCGACGACGCCGGCGGGGCGACTGCAAGCGATTCGCGAGTTGAGCGCGGCCGGCATCCCGACGGCGGTGCTGATGGCGCCGGTCATCCCCGGCCTGACCGATCACGAGATGCCCGCGATCCTGGCCGCGGCTCGGGAAGCCGGCGCCCTTCAAGCGAACTACACGATGTTGCGCCTGCCGCACGGGTTGCCGGAGCTGTTCGAAAATTGGCTCGACCAGCATTTCCCGGCAAAGAAGGACAAGGTGCTGAGCCGCATCCGCGAACTGCGTGGCGGCAACCTGAACGACCCGCGCTTCGGCTCACGCATGCGCGGCGAAGGCGTCATCGCCGACGCGATCAAGCAGATGTTCCAGGTGACGCGCAAGAAGCTGGCGTTTCCCGCCAAGCCGCCGCTGTCCTGTGATGCATTTCGCCGGCCCGACGAGACGCCGACGGCGTTGTTCGACTCTCAAGACATGCTCACAAAATAATGAATCACAAAATCATCATTCCAGGGCATGATTTTGTAACCATGATTTTGTGAAATGGTTATTTTTTCTCGCCGACCGAGGTGCGAAACGCGAAGTTCGCATAGGCGTCCTTCGCCTCGACGGTGTACTTCCAGGTGCCGCGCTCGGCGTTGGCGACTTCGAGGATCGTCGTACCGTCGCAGTCCTGCGTGAATTGCTGGCCGCTGGGCGACTTGATGTTGAAGCGAAGCTTGTAGCCCTCGTTGCGAAAGCCGAGGGCGAACCGCAGCGTGCAGACCTGCGGGTTGTCGTACGTCTTCTCGATCTTGTCTTTCTTGGGCGTGCTCAGCAGGTTCGAGCCCTGCGGCGCGAATCCGCCTTTCTCCATCGACGCATTCAGCTCGGCGTCGATGCCGGCGGTCACCAGGCTGAAGACGAGATATTGCAGCAGCATCTCTTCAATGCGGCTATTCTGGGCCTCGTTGTGGAACGACGTGAAGATGACCGTCCCCTTGCCGAACGTGAAGCGGACCATGAGCGGCGCCGTGGTGAGCGGCTGACCGGGGCCCTTCTTCTTGTAGGTTCCCTTGATCAGCACCTGCGTGCCCGGACCGCCAAACGCCGCGGCTTTCCAGTCGCCCATGTCGAACTTGAGTTTGATCTTTTTCGCGTCGATGGCCTTGCTCAGGTCGGCGTCAACGATGTCCGCTTCAACAACCGGCTGGGCGATCCCGTCGGCGACCAGGCTGGGTTGCGCCATGTCCTTGAAGGCGGCCGCGAGGTTCTCGTAGCGATAATCGGAAGCATAGAGAATGCCGCCATTGGCGACGTAGGTTTGCAAGGGATCGATCATCTTGTCGACGTCGCCCGGGGGCCGGCAGGTAAGAAACAGCACGTCGTACTCGTTGAGCTTCTTGTCCTGGTGCAGCTTGATGACCTGGTCGTCGGTGATTTCGTCGAACGCATAACCCTCGCCGAGCCCGGTCAGCAGCTTGCCCATGTCGTCCCATTTCTTGACTTTCCCGGTGATCCCGTCGGTCGACTCCTGCGTCTTCGTGACAGCGAGCTTGAGCTTCTTGGAGGCGCCTTTGGAATCCTGGATGACCTTGACGTTCTCCAGGGTGTTCGCGGCCGGGCGGGCGATGAACCAGTCGACCGCGAAGACGATCAGCAGCGCGAAGAACAGGCCGGCGGCGGCGGTGGCATCGATGATGTACTTGACGAAATCGGGCATGGTGGAACTCCCATTCATTTCGGTCGTTTACGTTTAGCGCTCGCGTGGCGCCGCGCGAGCGCTAAACGTAAACGGGAAACCAGCTCAAAACGTCTGGAAACAACTCTTGCAAAAGCGCTGGCCCGGAATGCCGACGACCTTCTTGCCGCAGCTCGGACAGGGTCCTTCCTGCGGCGGAGCCGGCGCGGGCTTCGGCGCCGCGGCCGGCGCGGGCTTGGGCGGGGCCGGCGGCGGCGCGGGTTGAATTGCGGCGGGCGGCGGCGCGGTTGGCGCAGCCCTCACCGGACTGGGCGGCGGCGCGGCCTTGATCGCCTCCGCTGGAATTGCCTGGGCGGGCTGCTGGATGAACACCGGCGGCCGCTCGCCGTGCTTGGCGCGCTCGTTGAAACGCACGACATTGACGCCGAACTGAATCGCGTCGCCGTCAATGAGCGGGGTCGGGGCCGTCACGGGCTTGCCGTTCAGCAGCGTGCCGTTGCGCGACTGGTTGTCTTCGAGCAAATAGCGTCCGTCGGGCTGTCGGGTGATCTTCAGATGCGTGGGCTCGACCCCCTTGGCGCCGAAGGCGATGAAGATGAGGCTCGATTTCTCGGACGTGCCCATGGTGATGACGTCGTTGCCGAGGATCATCTGCCGGCCCGCGCGAAAGCCGCCTTCGACGGTCAACCAGGCTTCCTTGAGGATGACCTGGGCCAGGCCGATAAAGAAGCCGATGAACAGACCGAGCAGGACAAACGACAGGGCCCGGCTCGACATGGAGCTGGCGAGCAGACTGATGGGGACGAAAAAGACGCCGGCAAAGAACCCGCCCAGGCCGCCGCCGATCAGGCCGTTGCGGACCTTCTTGAAGTTGCGTTCGAAAAGGCCCTCGGTGACGCCGATGCCAAGGCCGATCAATGTCCAGCCGATGACCCGGGTCATGAAGCCGAGCACCTTGATGTCTTGAAAGATGCTGAAGATACAGGTGCCGAGCAGCGTACCGATCAGGCCGCCGATCAATCCGCCGGCGAAACCGAAGGCGGTTCGTTTGGCGAGGTTGAAAAACTGCGGATTGGTCAGGCCGGATGCGAGGCTTACGCCGCCGCCGATGGCGATCGACACGACGGTCGCCATGACGATGGCAAGAAAGGTCGCGAGCTTGCCGACTTCGTCGATCCAGTAATGGAACGGCAATTCCGTGATAAGCCAGCTTGCAAACGCGGCCCAGCCGCCGAGCAAGCAACTCCACACGATCAAGCGAAACAACGACATCGAAAGGCTCCTGACCGAAACAGCTACGTTCATCAATCTATGGCAACGCGCGCATCGGTGCAAGCAGTCAGAGCCTGAAGCGTAAGCGAGGGGTACCCGAATCCTTCGCTTACGCTTCAGGCTCTGACAATACAATGACGCACATGGCGACTCGACCGCGACTCCTGATCACCCTCGGCGACGTTGCCGGCATTGGGCCGGAGGTCGTCGTCAAGGCATGGCGCGAGCTGCAAGCGATTTGCGAGCCGATCGTCGTCGGCGACGTCGAGTCGATGCGCCGGGCGGTGCGGTTTGCGAATCCCCCTCTCGCCGTTGTGGCGATGCCTGCACCTCCGACGGCAGACGTGATACCAGTCCTGCAAGCGACGAAACAAGACCTGCGCGGCATCAAGCTCGTCCAGGTCAGCGCCGCGTGCGGACAGGCGGCTTACGACTTCCTCTGTACCGCCATCGACCGCGTGCTGGCGCAGGAAGCGGACGGCATCGTCACCTTGCCGTTGCACAAGGAAGGACTGCACGCTGCGGGCCTGCGCTATCCGGGGCACACCGAGATCCTCGCCGAGCGGACCGGCGTCAAGGAGTTCGGCATGATGCTGTACGCCCCGCCGCCGCACGGCATCGGCGTCGTCCATGTCACGCTGCACATGGCATTGCAGGACGTTTTCCGCCACATCACGACGGCGGCGGTGCTGGAGAAAATCCATTTGCTGAACGGCGTGATGGGCAAACTTTGCGATCACTCGCCTCGTCTTGCAGTCGCCGCCCTCAACCCGCACGCCAGCGACGGCGGCCTGTTCGGCGCCGAGGAGACGAAAATCCTCATGCCCGCCATCGAACGCGGCAAGCAAGCCGGCATCGACGTTGCCGGCCCGCTCCCCGCGGATACGCTGTTCGTGCAGGCGTCGCGCGGCAAGTTCGACGGCATCGTCGCGATGTACCACGATCAGGGTCACATCGCCCTGAAGCTGCTGACCGGACTCGCCGCCGTCAACGTCACACTCGGATTGCCGATCGTCCGCACCAGCGTCGCCCACGGGACGGCCTACGACATCGCTGGCAAAGGCATCGCCGATCACCGGTCGCTGCTGGAGGCCGCACGCGTGGCGGCCAAACTCGTCGGATCCTAGCCGGCTGCGGCGTAGCAGGTTTTGCTACGCCGCAAGCGGCAAACAAGGGGGTTCACTGATGCGCTACATCGTCACGTTGATGGTTCTCATCGCGGCCGTGGTCCCCGCTTGCGCCCAGGAAAAGAAACGTCCCAACGTCGTCTTCCTCTTCACCGACGATCAGCGCGCCGACACCATCGCCGCCCTCGGCAACCAGCACATCAAGACGCCCAACCTCGACAAGCTCGTTCGCAAGGGCACGGCATTCAAGAACGCTTACTGCATGGGCGCGATGCAGGGGGCTGTCTGCGTCCCGTCGCGGGCCATGGTCATGAGCGGCCGCACGCTGTTCAAGATCAACTCGAACCTGCAAGGAATCCCGACCTGGCCGGCGGCATTCGCCAAGGTTGGTTATCGAACGTTCATCACCGGCAAGTGGCACAATGAACCCGCCTCCGCTCTCGCTGCTTTCAGCGCCGGCAAGGCCGTCTTCTTCGGCGGCATGGGCAATCCCTACGCCCTGCCGATCGCCGACATCACGCCCAAGCGCACCCTCACCGAGAAGAAGCTCAGCGGCAAGCATTCGTGCGAACTCTTTGCCGACAACGCCGTCGAGTTCATCAAGAAGCAGAAAGGAGCAGATGCGCCGTTCGTCTGTTACGTCGCCTTCAACGGCCCGCACGACCCGCGCACGGCCCCGCAGGAGTATCACGATCTCTACAAGGACAAGAAGCCGCCGCTGCCGCCCAACTTCCGGCCGACGCATCCCTTTTACAACAACCCCGACATCACCGGCCGCGATGAACGGCTCGCTCCGTGGCCGCGCACCAAGGAGATCGTGCAGCAGCATCTGACCGACTATTATGCTTACATCAGCTTCCTCGACGCCCAGGTCGGCCGCATCCTGGA
>JACQFG010000132.1 GCA_016200155.1 Planctomycetota bacterium
ATTCCCCCGGCATCGCAAAGAAATCCGCCACCTTACAGCGAAAATCGGGAAGCAGTTTCAGGCCCGACACCTCTTCGTCGCGCTCCAGAACAACGGGCTCCCGGTTGGGCGTGAAGATTGTCAGCGTCTCGTCCTCTGGATCGAGCAACCAGGCCATTGCGACGCCTTTTTTGAGAAACTTGGCAATCCGCTTGAGCATTCTCCCCATGCGATCGTTCGGCGACATTACCTCGACGATCAGTCTCGGGAGGCGCTTGGGCCATTTTTTCTCCAGTTCCTTGAACTTGCGGGCCTCAAGATACAACGAGATGTCAGGACCGCGAACCGTGTCGGGATCGCGTTCTAAAACGAGGCCCGTGTCATTAGAGCAAGCGTACCCCTTTTTCTTCTGATGGGTGTACTGCCAGAACATTCCACCCACATTGATACACACGGCGCCATGTTTTTCGCCGGGTCGAGACACTTTCACCACCTCCCCCGCTTCGAGTTCGAAGTGCCGGTCACGGTTTCGCGGCTCATTGACGAAGTCGAAAAACTCTTCGGCAGTCATCAGCTTGGAAAGCACGCTCGCCATTGCGGAATCCCCATCGAGGTCGCGACAGTCATGTTCGCATTTTACCACGATTGCCCAGGAAGAAAAGCTCACGACCCCGCGGCATCGAGTGGCCCGGGTTCGATCGCGACGGGGCCGGCGTGCTGGTGGTACCACGCCTGGGACTCGTGCGACAGCACGCTTTCGACGCGGCTCACCAGGTCCTTCAGCCGGCCTTGCTCGCTCAAGTCCACGGCTGCGTATTGCTTCTTGATGTCTTCCAGGGCCGAGGCGGCGTCGAGGTATTGCAGGATCAAGCGATCGAGATCGAGAAAATCGCGACAGGCGATGATGGCCAGGCTGATTGTCGTGGTCAGCGCGACCCACAGAAAATGCCGGCCAAAATACCACACGAACCCGCCATTGAACAGGCTGATGAGGACCACCGCCAGCTCGAAGATCGCGAACATGATCCGGTATTTCTGCATCTTCGGGATCATCCATTTTCGCTGGTGCTGCAGCCGGCCCTCGATGACGTCCTCCGGCGTCAACCGCTTTTCCTGCGCCGCGTCGGCGGGATCGGGAATGATCCCCTCGTTGGCCAGGTCGGGAAACTTTTCGAGCAGGTCCGGCGGCAAGCCGAACAGATACGAAAACAGATAGTTGCGTTTGAACTGCTCGCCGCGGCCGGCCCGCTCGTGGATCCGATGCACGCGGTTAGCAAAATCATACGAGTCCATCAGCCCCGCGCGAAAGTTCATGCAAGCGTTCTTCAAATGCTCCGCGGCGGCGCGGTACGAGGTCCACTTGGTGCGGAGCTGAAACACCGTCTGGGCGACGCTGCCCAAGGTCACGAGGACACTGAGGCCGGGAATCACCCAGTGCAGGACGAGATCGCTGCATCCGCCCATGTCCGGCCACGCCAGGCCGATGATCGCCAGCAGCAGCGTGATCCAGACGCAGACGGTGACCAGGAACCAGGTCCACTGATAGGCCGCCTTGTAAAAGACGGCCTTGTCGCCGTAGCGCCGCAGGTTGGTGCGAACTTCCTGGGCCAGCACCGGATCGTGTCGGATGGACATGTGTTGCTCCCTTCGGACCGCGAGGTAGAAAGTCTTTTTACTGGCAATCGACAAGAAAATCAGAGCCTGAAGCGTAAGCGAGGAGGCTTTCTTCGCTTACGCTTCAGGCTCTGAAATTGGACGCGACCCATTTTGTGACCTAGGTTTGCGCATGCCCATTCCCCGCATCATGCGCCCAGCGTGTTGCCAAACGCGAAGGGTCACCCCATGCCCGTCGAAAAACGCCCCGGTGCCGAACCGCTCCCCGGCTATCGTCTCCTCGAACGCCTCGGCGCAGGCGGTTTCGGCGAAGTCTGGAAATGCGAAGCCCCCGGCGGCATCTTCAAGGCCGCCAAGTTCGTCTATGGCTCCCTCAACAGCATGGGCAACGACAGCGCACATGCCGAGGAGGAACTCCGCGCCTTTCAGCTCATCAAGTCGATCCGCCATCCGTTCCTGCTTTCGATGGACCGCGTCGAAAGCGTCGGCGGCGAGCTGATCATCATCACCGAACTCGCCGACCGCAACCTCCACGAGCTGTGGGAGCAATATGTCGGTCGCGGCATCGAGGGCATTCCGCGCGACGAGCTGCTCGCCTACCTGACCGAGGTCGCCGAGGTGCTCGACCTGCTCAATCAGCGGTTCGATCTGCAGCATCTCGATGTCAAGCCGCGCAACATTTTCCTGGTGAGCAACCACGTGAAGGTCGCAGACTTCGGGCTGGTAAATCGCACCTCGGACGTCGGCACCGAGAAGGTGCGCGCGGCCCTCAACGCCGTGACCCCGCTTTATGCGGCGCCGGAGCTGTTTCTCGGCAAGCTGAGCCGGCATTGCGATCAGTACAGCCTGGGCATCGCCTACCAGGAGCTGCTGACCGGATCGTTGCCGTTCACGGGCAAGAACGTGCGGCAACTGCTGCTGCAGCACACGCAGGACGATCCCGACCTGCGGCCCTTGCCGGCGGAGGATCGGGCCATCGTCGCTCGAGCGCTGTCGAAGAGTCCCGAGCATCGATTCGCGTCGTGCCTCGATTTCGTGCGGGCGCTGAAGGCCGACTCCGGAGCGAAGAAGCCGGCCTCTGAATCGGAACTGGTGCTGGCCAACCCGGCATCGCCCCTCGGCGAGACCGTGGTCGCCCGGCTGTCCACGACGCCGCCGCCGACTGCCCCCGCGAAACCTTCCCTGCCGGACCGCGTCCTGTCGGAGTATCGCTTCCTCGAACGCCTGAGCAACAGCCCGCTGATGGAGGTGTGGAAAGCCCAGACGCCGGAGGGGACCAAGAAACGCGTCAAGATTCTATTCGGCCTGGGCAGCGCCGGCCTGGCGAAGCTGAAGGAATCGCTGGTGCGCTTGCAGAGCATCCATCATCCGGCGGTGCTGACGCCGCAGGTGGTGCATGTCGAGCCGGGCCGCCTGATTGTGCTGACCGATCACGTGCGCGAAACGATGCGCAGCCGGGCCCATCAGTGTCAGGCGCGGAAACAGCCGGGGATCCCGCGCGGCGAGCTGGTCGATTACATCCGGGCCGCGGCGGAGGTGCTCGATTACCTGTACCAGCAGCACAGCGTCCAGCACCTCAACCTCAACCCGCGCAATCTCGTCCTCGACAACGGCTGGCTGCAGATCGAGGAATTCGGCTACGCCCAGATTCTGTGGGGGCCGGCCGGACAGGACATCGCCCAGCGGAACGCGCGTTATGCGGCCCCGGAGCAATTCGCCGCGACGCCGAGCCGACATTGCGATCAGTACAGCCTGGCCCTGGCGTATGCGGAAATGCTGACCGGCGTGCATCCGTTCCGCGGCCTGAGTCCGCAGACGTATGTGCCGAGAAAGACGCCGCCGGACCTCGATCGGCTGCCCGACGTCGATCGCGCGGTGATTCTGCGCGCTCTCGATCCCGACCCGAGCAAGCGATTTGCCAACTGCACAGAGATGCTGCTCGCGCTGGAGGGGACGTCGCCGGAGCTGAACAAGGAGCTGCAAGACCAGCCCGACCATTTCGCGAAGCTCGTGGAGAGCGAACGCAACGCCAAGAAGAAATCGGTGTACACCGGCGTCGATCCGGCCAGCTTCAACGAGATCATCGCGGGGCTGATCAACGGCGCCGGCGGCAGCGTCGAGCCGATGGAGGCATCGGCGCCGGCGTTGAGTGAAGCCGGCGATTCGCTGGGGTTCGCCTTCGTCGCGGGGTTGCCGCTCGGATCGGCGCAGGAGCGGCTGCACGCCTTCGCCCAGCAGATGTTCGCCCGCGTCGTCGGCCACACCGAGGCGAGCTGCACGATGCACTTCGAGTTGCCGAGCACGTTCTGGCAGAACTGGTGGGGCCAGCAGCCGAAGCTGGAACTGGTGGTCGAAATGGCGCGGGTCAACCCGATGTCGCCGACGCCGATTGAGATCAAGGCCCAGCTTCGCGCCGTCAACTGTGCCAAAAGCAAGGCCGGCGCACTATTCGACAAGATGAGCGCCGAGATTTTCGGCAGCCTGCAACAGAATCTGGTGGTCAACGCCGAAAAGCGCACGAAGGATCGCCTGCTCTGGCCGCACCCGATCGTGATCATCCCGATCGACAAGCACGGCCAGCCCGAGGACCCGATCGAATGCCGCGGCAAGGACCTGTCGCAAACCGGCATGGGCTTCTACCTGCCGCACGACCTGGGCACCGCGGACGTGCTGATCGAGCTGCCGAACCCGCTCGATGCGACCTCGGTGAAGGTGCCGGCAACGCTGGTGCGCGCCAAACGCTGCGCCGACGGCTGGTACGACGTCGGAGCGCTGTTCCGCCTGCCGACGGCCCGCCGCACGCTGGCGGAGATTTGCATTTAGCGTATGATGCCTGTATGAAACGCCCCGTTCCTACGTCCGCACGCGCGACGCCGCGGCAATACTCGTCACCCGATATCCCGATGTCGGCCATCCGGCGCTTCGCGCGCGCGATTGCAGATCGATTTCATCCCGAGAAGATCATCCTGTTCGGTTCCTTTGCGTACGGCACCCCCAACGCCGACAGCGACGTCGATCTGCTCGTGATCATGCCGGCCCGGAATCAAATCGATCAGGCGATCAAGATTCAGTGGGCAATCGACGCCCCATTTCCACTGGACTTGATCGTTCGCACACCGCACAATATGCGCTGGCGTTTGGAGGAAGGCGATTGGTTCCTCCGCGAGATCGTTTCGCGAGGCAAGGTCCTGTATGCAGCGACTAACCGCCGTCTGGGTGCGAAAAGCCGAGGACGACTATCGAACCGCGCGAAAGCTCGCCCGCGGCCATGAGCGACTTGACGATCAACTTTGCTTCCACTGCCAGCAGTCTGCGGAAAAATATGTGAAAGCGATCATGCAGGAAGTAGGACTGCCAATTCCGCGAATTCATGACGTCCATGCGTTGTTGAAAATGCTGCCCGCCCATGTTGACATCCGAGGTCTCGGCCGCGGCGGAGTATTTCTGCGCCAATTTGCCGTCACCACACGTTACCCCGGCGAAGACGCGACACCGAGACAGGCTCGCGCCGCCTTACGTTGGGCACGTCGGTTTCGTGCGGTCGCACGGAAATTCCTCGGCCTATAACAGCAGCTTGGCATCACCGCTCCCCTTTCAACCGCTCCCGCGTCACCTCCGGCAGATACTTCACCGGCAAACTCCCGTGCGCCAGCGCCGCCTCATGGAAGCGGCCCAGCTCGAAGTTCTTGCCCAGCTCGTTCTGCACACTGCGGCGCAATCTTTGAAACGCCATGCGGCCCACGAAGTACGTCGAAAGCTGACACGAGTTCTGCTTGGCCCGCAAAATCTTCAAGATCGCCTCGGCTTCCGATTGGAACGCACGCAGGATCAGGAAGCGGATCGCGTCCTCGTCGCTGAAGTCGGTGCAGTGCATTTTGTGATCGAGGATCGCGTTGCACACCGTGCGCATGTACCACTTGAGCTGGTGCAGCCGCAACTTCAGGTCGCCGTTGCCGTAGCCCTCGTCGAGCATGACTTGCTCGGTGTAGACGGCCCAGCCCTCCGCGAAGATGCCGGACGAGTACATTTTGCGAATCAGCGACGGATGACGGTTGGCGTATTCCAGTTGCACATAGTGGCCCGGGTACGCCTCGTGGATCGTCAGGATTTGCAGAATGTGCCGATTGTATTCCTCCATGAAGCTCTTGACGCGCTTGGCGTCCCAGGTGCTCGGCGGCGGGGCGATCGCGTAGTAGCTGGCGGCCTTCGCATCGAGCGGCGGGGCGGGATTGAGATACGCGATCGAGTAGCCGCGCTGGAACTCCGGCATCTCGATGATCTTGCAGCGATCGGGGCCGGGCAACTGCAGGATGTCCTTGTCCTTGATGAACTTCTTGATTTTCTCGACGCCGGCGCGGGCATCGACGATCAGATCGTCCGCCTTGCCGTGCTCCTTGCTCGTCGCTTCGAGAACCAGGCGCACGGTCTCGCGCCGGCCTTTCGCATCGTCCACCGGAATGACCTTGTTCGGAAACGTTTGCGCCCAGAGTTGCCGGGCAACGACGTACATCTCATTCTCGACGCGATCGGCCTCGGCCTCGGCTTCCTTGAGTACCTCGTCGGCCGTCACTCCCGCGTCGATCTCGAGCAGGAACTTCTCGGCAAAGCGCTTCTTGCCGATGCGCCACTCCCCGGTCGAGCGCGGCAGCACGTCGTCTTCGAGGAATTTCTGATACTCGCGCAGCACCGGGACGAGCGCCTTGCTCGCCTTCTTCAGGTCAATGCTCATCGCGTCCTCGCCGGCCAGGTCGAAGATGCCGGCGTCATAGTACGCGATGGCTCCGCGGTTCTGCTTGATGGCGACTTCCGTCAGCACCTTGGGCGGGTTTTTGATGCTGTCCTTGGCCGCCTGGACGACCTTGGAGATTTGTGCCATGCGCGCGATGGCGTTGCGCACATTGCGAGGCTGCGGCAACGTTGATTGGGTCAGCAGGGCATAGGTACACTCGGTGATGTAGTCGTTGTAAACGCGCGGATCGTTGGCGAAGCGATCGGTGTTGTCGGCGAGCCAGAGTTCCTTCGTCAGTTCGTGCTGCCAGATCTCGAAATCGATCTGCGCGGAGCGCGTCAGCTTCTGGTAGTTGATCTTCTTGGGCAGCTCGTCCAGCGTCTTGCGCGCACGCTCGATCGACGCCATGCGCGCCTTGGGCGAAACATCGTCGAGCTTGTCGTCGTAGTCGTGGGCGCCGGCCCGCGTCGCGTAGAGCGGATGAAGTCTGAACTCCGCGCCGAGGGTCTGCTCGAAGAGCCCCTGCAGCTTGGCGTCCTCGGTGAAAGGCTGAGCGCCGGATTCGACCAGCGGCTCGCCGCCAACGAACAGGGCCAAAATAATGAGCGCGCGTTTCATACGAAAATCTCCAGGTCGGCAATAGGATAACGAATAACATATGGGGTTCCCGACATGAACCAAATTCTGATCACCGCGGACCGACTCTGGGACGGCACCGGCAGCCCGACGCTGGTTCGGCCCGTCCTCCGCATTGCCGACGACAAGATCGACAGCGTCGAGCGCGCCCTGCTGCCCCCCGCATCGTGCAGCGGCGAGCGCATCGATTTTCCCGGCTGCACCATCTTGCCGGGCCTGATCGACACGCACGTTCATCTCGTGATGTCGGCCCAGGAAACGAACGAGGCGATCATCGCCCAGGTGACGAGCGAGACCGAAGCGCAACTCCTGGCACGCATCGAGGCGAACGCCCAGGCGGCTTTACGCAGCGGCCTGACCACGATCCGCGATTGCGGCGGCACCAAGACGCACGTCCAGCAGGTCCGCGATCGCATCCGCCGCGGCGACATCTCCGGCCCCGATATCCTCGCCTGCGGTTCGCCGATCACGACGACGCGCGGCCACTGCCACTGGCTTGGGTTGGTCGCTGATACCTGCGACGAGGTCGAACGCGCCGCCCAGCGCATGCTGGCCGAGGATGCCGACTTTTTGAAAGTCATGGCGACCGGCGGCAACATGACGGCATCGAGTGATCCCATGAAAGCCCAATATGAAGGCCCGACGCTGATGCGCATCGCCGACATCGGCCGGGGCGCGAACAAACACGCCGCCGCCCACGTGCTGAGCCGATCCGCCCTGCCCTCCGTCGTCGCAGCTCGCTATCGCACCATCGAGCACTGCGACTGGCGCGTCGAGGAATACCGCTACGAGTTCGACCCGGAGCTTGCTCGCAAGATTGTCGATCAGAATCAGTTCGTGGGACTGACGATGTCGGGACTGGCGCGGCGAGCGTTCCTGCCGCAGGTGAAGCAATTCGACATCGGCCCGGTCAAGCGCATGGACGCTCGCTTTGCCTGCGAACGACAGATGCTCGACTTCGGCGTGCGCTACACCTTGCACTCCGACGCCGGCGTTCGGCTCTGCCCGATCGACCGCTTTTCATTAGGCCTGCGTGCCGCCGAGGTCGAGTTGAAGCTGACGCCCAGCGAGATCTTGCGCGCGGTGACATCGAGTGCAGCGGAGGCAATCTGCCTGCCGGACCGCGGCATATTGCAGGCGGGCAAGCGGGCGGACCTGATTGTCGTCGAAGGGGACCCGCTGCGCGACTTGCGCTGCCTCGAAAAGGTTGTCGCGGTCATGAAGGCGGGCAGGTGGTATCATCGGATGATGTGATAACCGATTCGTTTAGCGCCCGCGTGGCGCCATGCGGGCGCTAAACGAAGACAACGGAAACCCAACCATGCCCGCAGGCTACTCCGGCACTCCGCTTGTCCAGAAGCTCGGCTTCAAGAGCGGGTTTCGCGTCTTCGTCGATAACGCGCCGAAGAACTATCGCGAGCTGGTCGCCCCATTGCCCCACGACGTCCAGCTTCTTGACAAGCTCGACGATGATCTCGACATGATCCATCTCTTCACCGACAGCGCCAAACAGCTGGCTGCAAAGCTCAAACGCTATGTGAAGAACATCAAGCCCGCCGGCGCGATCTGGGTGTCCTGGCCCAAGAAGGCGTCGAAGGTGCTGACCGACATCACCGAGGACGTGATCCGCGAGGTGATGGGCGAGATGCTCGTGGATATCAAGGTGTGCGCGGTCGATGAGGTATGGTCGGGGTTGAAGCTGGTGATTCCCGTCGCGAAGCGCAAATGATCATTCCAAGTCCTTGCGCAGTGTCTCCCATCTTGCCCGCAATTCGCGCAGCGTCTTCTGATGCTCCGGCACGCTCGCCAGGTTGCGTTCCTGCAGCGCATCGGCTTGCAGGTCGTACAGTTCCTCCACAGGGTTGTTCGCGTCCTTCAACCAGCGCAGGTACGTCCAGCGCGTCGTGCGCACGCCTTCCGATGGCGGTATGATCTTGATCGCGGTGTGATGCTCGTAGAACCAGTCGTCGCGCCATTTCGGCGATTCGCCGCGAATCCAGGGACGGACGCTTTGGCCCTGCATCGATTTCGGCATTGCGACGCCCGCGTAGTCGAGCATCGTCGGGGCCAGGTCGATGTTCAGCGTCATCGCCTCGACGGTGCGATTGCGCCGCTGTTGGGGAAGCGACGGATCGAACACGATCAGCGGCACGCGAATGGACTCTTCGTACAGGAACCACTTGTCGGCCAGGCCGTGCTCGCCGAAGAAATAGCCGTTATCCGACGTGAAGATGACGATCGTGTCGTCCACGAAACCGAGCCGTTCCAGTTCCGCGAGAATCCGGCCCACCTCGCGGTCGATGCCGGTCACGAGGCGGTAGTAATCGCGCAGGACCGCTTGCGTCATTTCGGGCGTCTTGAAGCGACGTTCCCAGCGCGTACGGCCTTCCGATTTCTGCACGAAGTCAGGCAACGCCAGGAAGTACTTCGGATCGGCCGTTTTCGGCACGGGGAACGTCACGTCCTTGAACAGCTCTTCATCGCGCGGATCCGGGGGGTACTCGCGTTTGGCAGCGTCCATGGCGTGCGGCGCCTTGAAGCTGAGCGACAGGCAGAAAGGCTGGTCCTTCTTGCAGGCTTCGAGAAATTCGAGCGCCTGATCGCCCATGCGGCGTGTGAGATGGACCGTCTCGCCCTTGCCGAAGTAGGCGCCCTGGCCGGGGAAGCCTTTCCAGTAATCGAAGGAGGCCGCGGGCAGCTTGTTGCCGACGCCGAACTTGCCGATGAAGCCGATGCGATAGCCGGCCATCTTGAGCACCATCGGATAGGTGCGAGCCCAGGCATCGGGCGTGAAATCCGTGGCGAAATCGTTGATCTTGTGCCGGCGGGCGTACTGCCCGGAAAAGATGCTGGCCCGGCTGACGGCGCAGATCGACGTCGTCACGAAGTGGTGGCGGAACACGACGCCGCGCTTGGCAAGGGCGTCGAGGTGCGGCGTCCTGGCGAGCTTGTCGCCGGTGCAGCCGAGCACGTTCCAGCGCAGATCGTCGGCAAGCAGGAAGACGATGTTGGGCCGCTTCTTCGTTGGCTGGCTGGCGTCGCAAGGCGCGGGGAATATTGCGATTGCAACGATCAACAATAGGAAGATTTTTGTTGGCATACGATTCCAATCATGTGAGGGTCGTCAGAGCCTGAAGCGTGAGCGAAGTCGGTGCTCTCTTCGCTCACGCTTCAGGCTCTGACATCAGTCGCCACGTCGAGCGAGCTTGCCGAGGACGGCCGGATCGACATCGTTGGCAAACGCCTTGAAGCTGGCGTCGGCCATCAGGAAATGGCAGATGCCGCGGTGGCAGCTGCCGAAGTTATTGTTGAACGGGGCGTCGATCGCAGGGGCGAGCGGATATCCGGGCCCGGCGATGCGTGCGAAGCTGGCGGGGTTGGCGCCGTTGTAGAGCGAGCCGTCGCCGAACGCCGCATCGCCGTGGTGACCGACGGGGACGTGTTTTTCGCCGACGAGGAGCGTCTGCTGGGTGCCGCGCTTGAGCGAGGCCAGTCCGGTCCGGCTTCGCCATTTGAGGATGCGTTCGTCCTGGCGGTCGACCACCGTGGCGAAGACGAGGGGCCCATTGGCATAGGGGCCGGTCCAGTCGTGGCCAGCGCTGCCGTCGCCGGCCACCGAGGCATAGTCGCCCACACCGCCGGGAAAATGGCCGTGGTCCGCGTCTCCCGCCTGGCTCAGCGTGTCGGAGCGAAGCCGCGTCGGGCAGAAGTACGCGATCAGCCGCGCTTCGCGCACATCCTGTTGTTGCGCGAAATAGGAGCGTTGCTGTTCCCACTGCAACAGCGGGCTTTCCTTCGTCAAATGCGGCGCCAACAGGACCGCCCAGGTCGCGTAACCTTCGGCGATGCGCGACGGGGGCAGCACGCGCAGGTTTTCATCCGCGGATGAATTGTCGTGATAGGCATGAAACGCCTTGCCGATTTGCCGCAGGTTGTTGCGACACTGCACGTTCTGGGCTTTCTCCCTTGTGCGTGCGATCAGCATGACGACCAGGCCGGCGCCGACGATGCAGATGACCAGCACGATCAGGACTTCGAGAGCAGTGATGCCGCGACGCATGGAGATTTCCAATTCGTCAGAGCCTGAAGCGTAAGCGAAGGACCACCTTCCTTCGCTTACGCTTCAGGCTCTGATGGCGTTCGCCTCAATACCCCGAAACCTTGCCGCTCAGGCGTTTGTCGGCCGCGCCCGTGTAGCCGCCGCGGGGATTCACCAAGATCGAGTGCGCATCGCCCTGCTTGGAATTGACGACGCGATGGCCCAGCGCCTCCAGGGCCTTGATGGTGTCGCGGTGCTGCGTCGTGCCCTCGAAGCTCAGGCGGTCCGGAAACCATTGATGATGCGTGCGCGGCCCATCGACGGCTTCCTGGATCGGCATGTCGTAATCGATGACGCTGACGACGATGTTGAACACCGTATTGATGATCGTGCGCCCGCCCGGACTGCCGGTGACGAGGACGACCTTCCCCTTCGTGGCGACGATGGTCGGCGTCTGTGAACTGAGCATGCGTTTGCCGGGGGCGACGGTGTTGGGCTCGGTGCCGATGGCGCCGGCCTTGGTCGTGATCCCAGGTCGCCAGTTGAAGTCCATCATTTCGTTATTGAGCAGAAAGCCGGCGTCCTTGACGACGATGCGCGAGCCGTAGCCATGTTCCAGCGTGTAGGTACTGGCGACGGCCATGCCGTCCTTGTCGATGACCGAGAAGTGGGTCGTGCTTTCGCCTTCATCGGTGAGCGGGATCTCCTTGGCGAGGTCGGCGCTCGGGGTGGCCTTGGCGAGGTCGATGCTCTTGGCGAGTTTGCCGATGTAGTCGGGCGTGAGGAGATGATCGGGGATCTTGGTGAACGCGGGGTCGCCGAGGTGGCGGGCGCGATCGCAGTAGGACCGGCGCATCGCCTCGGCCATCAGGTGCAGCGTCTGCGGCGAATAGCGCTCGTTCTTGCGGACGTCAAATCGTTCGAGGATGCCGAGCATTTGCATGAGGCAGATGCCGCCGGAGCTGGGAGGCGGCGGACCGTAGACGTCGTAGCCGCGATACGAGCCGACGATCGGTTTGCGCTGGATCGCCTTGTAAGCGGCGAGATCTTCCTTGGTGATGAGTCCGTCGCCCGCTTTCATCTCGGCGACGATGAGGTCGGCGATCTTGCCGGTGTAGAAGGCGTCGGGACCATCCTCGGCAATGAGCCGCAGCGTCTTGGCGAGATCGGGCTGCACATGGCGATCGCCGGACTTCCAGGTCGTGCCATCGGGTTTGCGAAAGGCACGCAGGAATTCAGGCCGGCTCTTGGGATGCAGATTGGCGTTGAGCGAGCTGGCATGGTGTTTGTCGAGGATATAGCCTTTTTCCGCGAGTTCGACGGCGGGCATGACGAGCGTCTTCCACGGCAGCTTGCCGAACTTCTGATGCGCCAGCGCCATGCCGCGTACGGCGCCGGGCACGCCGACGACGCGATGGCTGTAAGGGGAGTCCCCCTTCTTGAACATGGTCTTGGTCGCGGCGGCCGGCGCGGTTTCGCGATAGTCGATGACGGTCGGGTCGCCCTTGGCGGGATGGACGAGCATGAACCCGCCGCCGCCGATGTTGCCCGCCGCGGGATGCGTGACCGCCATGGCAAAGGCGGTGGCGACGGCGGCGTCGACGGCGTTGCCGCCTTGCTTCAGAATCGCCAGCCCTGCTTCGGCGCCGGGCTCGGACACCGCGACGACGACGCCGTTGCGAAACTCGACCGGCTTCTTCTCACTGGCAACGCTGGTCGAGCATGCGACAGGCGTGAAAACGGCGATGAACCCAATGCTCACAAGCTTGCGTAGAGATTTCATGATGCGTCCTCGATCGACGAATGGTGCATGGTGCTCATTATGGTCAAAAGGAGCACGGTCGGCGAGCCA
>JACQFG010000133.1 GCA_016200155.1 Planctomycetota bacterium
ACGCCTTCAAGAAGATCTTCGGCAGTGAAGCCAATGCGCCGGTGCTGATCGACCTGTTGAACGCCGTGCTGAAGCCGACGCCCGAACGGCGAATCGTCGCAGTGGAAATCGACAATCCATTCAATGACAAGGCTGGCCCGGAAGAGAAGCTCTCGGTCGTGGATGTGAAGGCACGCGATCAGCTCGGCCGGCTCTATAACATCGAAATGCAAATGTGTGCTACGCCGGCGTACCCGGAGCGTGTATCATATTACTGGGCCAAAATCTACGCGGACCAGCTGGGCGACGGCGACGACTACGACAAGCTGAACGAGACGGTGTCGATCAGCTTTCTCAACGACGTGCTGTTCGCGGAAGTTGCGGACTTTCACGTCGCCTTCCAGTTGCGCTGCCTGAAGCATCCGGGGTTGCTGTTCAGCGACCGCCAGGAGATGCACGTGATCGAGCTGCCAAAGTTTCGCAAGAGCGCCGAAGATCTGGCCGATACACTGGAAGGCTGGTGTTACTTCCTGAAGAACGCCGCCGACATGGATTCGACCGCATTGCCGAAGAAGATGCAGACGCCGGCTGTCAAGCATGCGATGGAGGTGCTAACCGTGATCTCGAAGACCGACCTGGAACGTGAAAAATACCTGGCCGCGGTCCGCTACGAGCGGGACCATCGCAGCATCGTGAACTATGCGGAAAAATCGCGCAAAGAGCTCGAACAGACTCAGCAGAAATTGACTCTGGCCGAGCAGCAAGCCGAGACGGCACGCAGAGACGCTCAAGTTTCCCGCATTCACCTTTGTCAGCGGTTGCTGAAGCAGCCGTTGACTCCGCGTGATGAATTGTCCGCACTGTCGCTTGCCGAACTCGAAGCGAAAGCGAAAGCACTCGAACTGAAACTGGGAGTCGCTGAGGAATGAAACTAATGGCGAAGAACACGTTCTGTGGCCGCGTCACTCCTGCATTCTCGCGCCGTGAGATGCTGCTGCAAGGCGGCGCCGGCTTCGGGGCGCTGGCGCTGAGCTATTTGTTGCGCAATGAATCCGGCGCGCAACCGCCGGTCGCTAACGCTCCCGGCTCGCCGTTGCGTGCGCGCACGGCGCACTTCGCTGCCAAGGCCAAGAACGTCATCTTTTGCTTCATGGAAGGCGGGCCGAGCAGTCTCGACACGTTCGATCCGAAACCGCTCGTCAATCGCCTTGCCGGCCAGCGCATTCCCGACAGCTTTCGCCCCGTGATCACGCCGATGGGCGAATTCTACTCGCCGATCCTGCCGTCGCGGCGGCGCTGGGCCCGGCACGGCCAGAGCGGGCTGTGGGTCTCCGATTGGCTGCCGAACATTGCGACCTGCGTCGACGACATCGCCGTCATCCACTCCTGCTGGGCCAATGGGCTCAACCACTCCAACGGCGTCAGCCAGATGAACACCGGCTCCATCGTCGGCGGCCGGCCCTCGCTCGGCGCCTGGGTCACCTATGGCCTGGGGACGGAGAACGAGAACCTCCCCGCGTTCGTCGTCATGCAGGACAATGCCGCGTCGGTCAACAATGGCGCGCGCAACTGGGGCACCGGGTTCATGCCGGCCGTCTATCAGGGGACGCGCATCAATCCGACCACGGAGCCGATCAACCATCTCAACCCGCCGGCCAGCATCTCGCCCGAACAGCAGCGCGGCCGACTTGACCTGCTCGACGCCCTCAACCGCGAACACGCCTCGACACGCCCCGAGCAGAACGAACTCGACGCGCGCATCAACAGCTACGAACTCGCCTATCGCATGCAGGCCCAGGCCCCGGAAGCCGTCGATCTGGCGCAAGAGACGCAAGAGACGCAGAACCTCTACGGCATGAACGACCCGCTCACCGCGACCTATGGCCGCATGTGCCTGCTCGGCCGACGCCTGGTCGAGCGCGGCGTGCGCTTCGTGCAGCTGTTCCACGGTTCCGGCAGCAAGTGGGACGCCCATCGCAACATCGAAACGAACCACGCCACGAATTGCCGGGGCAGCGACAAGCCGGTCGCGGGACTCTTGAAGGACCTGAAGCGGCGCGGCCTGCTCGATTCGACGCTGGTGATCTGGGGCGGCGAGTTCGGCCGCACCCCGCAATCCGAAGCCGGCGATGGCCGCGATCACAACCCGTACGGCTTCACGATGTGGATGGCCGGCGGCGGCGTTCAGGGCGGCCAGACCATCGGCAGCACCGACGACATGGGCCTGCACGCCGTCGAGGACCGCATGCACGTCCACGACCTGCACGCAACGATCCTGTACCTGCTCGGCCTCGATCACACGCGCGTCATCTACCGCCACCAGGGCCGGCCGGAACGCGCGACGGTGAATGAGGGAGAGGCGTATACGCGGATTATCGGATAGCTGCGGCACAGAGATTCTTCTGGATGCGTCCAATTGAATGTTTGGTGCGGTGCTGAAAATCCATGGCTAGTCGGAGGTATCCGTTGCCTGCTAAAATTGAACATCCGGTGCTCGGGACGTTGACTTTTGTGACGTACCTGGATGCTTGGGAGACCAAGGTCGAGTTGCAGTCCGGCAGCCCAGTCGATCTTCGCCTCACCACCAGGTTCGACTTGGGTCCCACCTACAACATCGAAAGCTTGCTGCAACGCGGCGTTGAGATGTTACATTGGGCACGGTGCAACGACAATGCTTGTCGTGAGCGAATCGCGGACAAGTTGCATGAATTGTATAATGATACCTGGGCGCCGGAGGCCACGTCGCCAATTTCGCGCCATGAATTCATCAAACGCATCACACCGCATTCGTTGCGACTGGATATTGATGGCAGCGGCTTCTTTGGCTGGGCCGATGACGGCATGTTCGCCGGCCATTGGATTGAACTTCGATTTCGCAAGGATTGGACCATATCTGAAGTCGGATTGTCAGGTTAGTGCCTGCGATATTGAGCTATATCTGATTGTCTTCGCTTGCTCGCATCAAAGGTCGCCGTCCGTCAATCCCGCGTCACGCATGATGCCCCGTTGCGTGCCGGGCTTCAAGTCCTGATTGCCGTGCACGGGGACGACTGTCCTGCCGCCGGTCGCAGCGTTTCGATAGATATGATGAGCGCCGTTGATGCGGGCCAATGTCCACCCGCGTTGTTCGAGAATGCGGCACATTCGCTTGCCGGAAATGATCTTCACGGGGCTTCTCCCGCTGCATCGCGGGCAAGGCCGTCCTCGTGTGCGACGGCGAGCCAACCCTCGGCGGCCTCACGGAGGTTGGCGCGAACTTCATCGAGCGTCTCGCCCTGAGTGTGGCAGCCGGGAAGTGCGTGGATGGACGCGGAATAGCCGCCGGCGTCCGGTTCTGCCCGAACAATCGCGGTGAGATTGACGGCGACATCTACGACGACGGGCAAAGCAGTGGTTGCGGCATGGCTCATAGTCAACGTCCTCCAATACCTGGAGTTTATCGCACTCCGGGCATGAGGTCGAGTCCAGACATACCAATTCAGCGGTTTGGCCCGTCTTCGAGTTTATCCAGCCGCCATTCACCCCCCTCGCGCACCACCCAAAGCATGCTGTTGGTATGCACCGCGCCGTGAGTCCGGGAGTGCAGCATGAAGCCGAAGTTATCGCCAGGGTTGCCGTCGACGCCGTGGCTCCAGTTGTGATCTTGAATCTTGAGGTAGGGCCGGGCTTTGATGAAGTCCTCGAATTGCTGGCGCGTCATCCGCTCGTGAAAAGCCTTGCTCGTCAGGCGGTATAGTTCGTCGCGATTCTTCATTTCCAAAAGCAGCAGCCAGTATTCGAGGAACGCCTTGGCGTGATCCTGATCGCACGTCGCTTGCTGGACTTCTGCGTTCCGGCGCCGCTCGGCTTGTTCCTTGACGCGCTGGTCCCATTGCTCGGGGGTGACGTTTATTAACGAAGCAAACCAGACGACCCAGGCGCCGATACCGCAGCCGCACAGGAGCACGGTGACCAGCCCGATCAAACCGACGAAGAGGAGGATCATCCCGACGGCGCGCTTGGCTGGCAGCTGTTTGTTCCGGTCGTCGGATTGGCGGTTCGGCATGATGACATTTTATGGACGCGTTTCGCCCTTGACGTCCGCTTCGTTCTCGTTGACAATACTACCGTACCCGCCTTCGCTACCACCTTCAGGAGACTTCCCATGCTGCGGACGATTTCGTTCGGTCTCATCGCTCTCGCGCTCACCATCACGCAAACCAACGCGGCCAACAAGACAGCCGCCATCCTCGCCAGCGGCACCTATGTCGAGGCCCGCACCTGCGACGTCTGGACCGGGCCGTGCTTTGCCAACGCCGACTTCAATATCGGCGGCAAGAACGGCGTCCTCGCCTGGCGCATCGACAAGGGCCAGGCCGGCGACGTCTCGCTCGACGGGCTTTCCGTCGTCGCCGTCCTCTCGGCTGCCAACACGCTCGGCCTCGATCAAACTTCGCCGGCCAAGACCGTCATCATCGTCGACAGCAAGGCCAACGCTGCCCAGCGCGACGCTCTCGTGCGCTTCGCTCAGCAGCAAGGCGGCAAGCTGCTGTCCAACGTCGTCAAGGTCCACGCGCAGCCGATCGAGATCAAGGGCTGCCCGTGCACCAAGGACGCCTGCTACGAAGTCAACGCCACCATCGCCAAGGTCAAGACCCGCTGCCTCGACGCCGAACACGACAAGGTGTGCGGCAACGAGATCGCGTTCTACCCGCCGCTCACCGGCAACCTCAAGGCCCGCCCCGCCGCCATCGTCGAGCACGCCTTCCGCGGCACCGGCCTGGGCGAAACCTACTCCGACAGCGACCGCCGGGCGGCGTATGTCGGCACGTTTGAAGTCAAGTAACGTTTTCGTTTAGCCGCAACGCCGAAGGCGTGCGCGGGCGCCCGCGCACGCGTCGCCCAAGACAAGAAATACTCGATCAAGACCGCCGCGACGCCGATCCCCAAGGACGTCAGTGCGCCGATCGCGAAACTGCTTTCCGACAAGTCCGTGCAGCTGCTCGATCCGGCCGGCACGACCGTTTGCGAGGTCTGGTTCCGCAAGGAAATCCCGGCCGAGGCGACGCCCGTGCAGATCAAGACCGGCGTCACCTATCGCGAGGTCAAGCAGACCGAAATCTTCGGCGTCATCCAGCTTCACAAGGATATGACCGACTACCGCAAGCAAAAGATCAAGCCCGGCGTCTACACGATGCGGCTCGCGTATCAACCGACCGCCGGCAAGCACACCGCCGACGTCTCGGAGTATCAGGATTTCGTGCTGGTGACGAAAGCCGCCGCCGACCAGAAGCCCGCGCTCATGGAGGCGAAGATGCTGCACGACAAGAGCGGGGACAGCCTCGATCTCGCTCACCCCGGCGTCTTCATGCTCTGCCCAAACACGAAGCCCGGCGCCGAACCGACCCTCGACGCGCGCCCCAAG
>JACQFG010000124.1 GCA_016200155.1 Planctomycetota bacterium
ACGTGCTACGCCGCAAGCGGCTACACCTTCTCCAGCACATAGCGAATCAACGTCGCGTTGCCGTCCTGGAAGTACATCCAGGCGCCGGGAAAGAACACGAGGCACCTGTTGTACGTGTAGGCGCCGACCAGCTCCAGGGCACGATCACGGTTGGCGGCGAGGTTGTCGAACCACGCACGCAGGGTCGGGCGGTAGTCGTGCAGCGAGCGGTGGACGATGCGAAACCCGGCGTTCTCGAACGCCCGCACGAACCCGGTGTGGCCCGGCGGCAGCGAACCGGGAAAGAAAATCTGCCCCGGCAACGCCATCGCCGGCGCCGCGTCGCCCGGATGCGTGAAGAAATGATGCACCATCCGCCCGCCCGGCCTGAGCGCGCCGTGCAGCTTGCGCACCAGCATGTCCAGATCGGCCGGACGCACCGCCTCCCAGCTGCCGATCGAGTAAATCTTGTCATACGCCAGCGGCTCGTAAGCGCAGGTGATGAAATTTTTCAGCTCGACGTTGAGGCCGAGGCGTTCCCGGACGTGAGCGTACTGATTTTTGGAGAGGGTATAGCCGACGATGCCGTCGCGATCGCCGGTCGTCTCGGCGATGAGCCGCATCATGCCGCCCCAGCCGCAGCCGAGATCGAGGATCTTCTCGCCGGCCTTGGGCTGGATCAGGTTGAGAAAGAAGTCGGCCTTTTTCGTCTGCGCCTCCTCGATCGTCTCGCGGCCCGTGACGAAGTCGGCGCAGGTGTAAAACATGAACTTCTTGTCGAGGAACAGCTCGTAGAAGGCATTGGAGACGTCGTAATGCTCCTCGATGCCGACGTTGTGCGGTTGGCGCAACTTCCACCACAAAAGCAGCGACCGCACGAGCGCCGGCGGATAATGATTCCAGAGCCAATACAGCGGCGCCGGCAGCGGCCGAGTCACGAGCTGCCAGGTCGGTTCGGGATCGAGCGGCGTCGGCGTGCGGATCAAGTGCTGCAAGAGCGCATACGACGGGCCGTAGACCGGCAGTTCGGCGGCGAGGGCAAGATGGCGGAGGATTTGGTTCATGGGCTATTTCGCTTTCAGATGCTTGTCCGCGAAGTCGAGGAACACCTGCCAGTCGTCGCGGTTCATCGAGTGCTTGCCGGCGCGGATCCAGTACCCGAGCGGGCTGTCCATCAGCTTGCCGACCGCCGGCATGTTCTTGGCCGCGATTCCCTTCGAGCCCATCAGCTTGTACACCGGATCGGCAGCGACCAGCAGCGCGAACTGCCCATCGGGGTTCGCCCACTTGTCGTCGACGGCATTCGATAAGAGCACCGGGGCCGGCGCGCATAGCGCGATCAAGCAATGCTGGTCGAACGGCAAGCGCTCCGGCTCCTCGTTGAAGTCCTTGAAGCGCTTGTTGAACCAGTGCGGGAAGCTGGTGTTGATGCGTTTGACCGACTCGGCCCCCTTGTTGCCGACGGCGGGTCGGCTCGGCCCGGAACCGCCGCAGCCGGCCTGGTGCGGGATGCACAGGGCGACGCGCTCGCCGAAGGCGCAGCACAGCAGGGCCGTCTTGCCGAGCCGGGAATGGCCGACGACGATGATGCGCTTGGTATCGATCTCGTCTTCGAGCGTTTCGAGATAGTCGATGACGCGCGAGTAACCCCAGGCCCAGGCGCGGATGGTGCTCCAGTCGAACTCGTTGCCGAAGTATTTCTGAATGCCGCGCTCGTCGGCTCGATCCGGATCGATGTCGCCGGAGTAGAACGTCGCGATGGCATAGCCGCGATCGATGATGTCCTCGATGTTCCAGACCTCGACGTCGGTGCCGCGCGCTTGCTCGGTCGCCTTGTTGTCCTTGACGCCCTTGCGATTGCCGTACATCCAGTTGGGGTTGAGCGTGATCTTGGGATCGTTGAGGACGGCGTGGTTGCCACAGAAGTTCATGCCGACGAAGACGGGATGCGGGCCCTTCTTGTTGGGCACGACGAGCAAGACGTGAATCTTGGGCCCATCGATGCCGGCGAAGGTGAGCGTGATCTCTTTCAGCGTCGCCTTGCCGCCCAGGGCGTTCTTGTCGATGCGTTCGACCTTGGCGTTGACCTTGGGCGCCTTGGGGGCCTTGCCGTACATGTAATGTTCGAACAGATGCTTGAGTTCGGGCCGGCGGCGTTTCTCCCATTGCTCCTTGGTCGTGACCTTTGCGCCTTTTTCGAACATCGCCAGCGGATCGGGCAGCTCGGCCTTGAGCGGCAGTTGATCCGGAGTGGGCAAGTCGCCGCTGATGGCGACGCCGGTGACGGCGAGTGCCATGATGATCACTCCCATGCGGATGGTGTTGCGTTTCATGATGTCCTCCAGTGGTCCTCGTTTAGGTACCAAGCCCGCAGGTGAGGTACTCCGAACCTGCGGGGTCACCCCGCAGGTTCGGAGTACCTCACCTGCGGGCTTCAGCGCCGATACGTCGTTTCGCCCGCCTTCGCGCTCTTGTTGACCCGATTCTGCACGTGCAGTCCTTCGAGGATGAACTCCGCGACGCTCGCCAGCAGCGGCGCCTCCGCCTGCGCCCGGAGCGCCTGCAACGGCGGCCGCTCGATGAACTTCAGGACCGCGGCCTTCAGCACCGGAACCTCGTTGAGCTTCTTGACGTATTCCGCCGCCGGCAGGCGATCGCCGGTCAGAAACGTCTTGCCGGCCTCGAACCATTCGACGAGGCCGCGGAATTGCTTGAGTTCGAAGTTGGCGTCGAAGAGGTTCTTGATCGCCTCGCCGAGCAGCTTGGCGAGGACTTTTTCTTCCTGCCCGTCGTCTTCGCTCAGGGTCAGCTCGATTTTGCCGCGCGTGCTGGCGGCCAGGTAGGCCAGATCGCTGATGCGCGGGACCGTCGGGTTCTCGCCGAGCGACAGGCCGCGCCGCTCGGCATTCGAGATCATGTTCTCCATGTTGGCGATCGACATGCGCACGCTGACGCCCGACTGCTGATTGATCGCCTGGCTGCTGCGTGCCAATCGCGCCGTCTCTTCGAGGATCTCCTTCATGAACAAAGGAACGAGAACGCTTGGCGAGCCGGGAGCGTCAGCGACCGGAGAACGTTCGACCCACGCATTCGCATCGGTGATGGCGATACCGACGTCGCGCGTGAGCGGATAGTGCGTGCGGATGACGCTGCCGATGCGGTCCTTGAGCGGCGTGACGATTCGGCCGCGATTCGTGTAGTCTTCCGGGTTGGCGCTGAAGACCATGCACAGGTCGAGTTCGAGCCGAACGGGATAGCCGCGGATCTGCACGTCGCGTTCTTCGAGGACGTTGAACATGCCGACCTGGATCTTGGCGCTGAGATCGGGCAGCTCGTTCATGCAGAAGATGCCGCGGTTGGAGCGCGGGATCAGCCCGAAGTGCATCGTCAGCTCGCTGGAAAGATAGCGCCCCTCGGCATGCTTGATCATGTCGATCTCGCCGATCAGGTCCGCGATCGTGACGTCCGGCGTCGCCAGCTTTTCGTGATAGCGTTGCGCCGGCGTGATCCATTCGATCGGCGTGTCGTCGCCGTGCTTGGCGATCAGGTCCCTCCCATAACGGCTGAGCGGCCGCAGCGGATCGTCGTTGACTTCGCTGCCGGCAATGATCGGGATGGCGTCGTCCAAGAGATGCGTGAGTTGCCGCAGCATGCGCGTCTTGGCCTGCCCGCGCAGACCGAGGAAGAGCATATCATGCTTCGAAAGAATCGCGTTCTGCACCTGCGGCAGCACGGTGTCTGCGTAGCCAAGGATGCCGTCGAAGATCGCGGCGCCGGTTTTGAGCTTGCGAATGAGATTGCGGCGCATCTCGTCCTTGACGGAGATCGACTGGTAGCCGCTGGACTTGAGCTGGCCTAGGGTGTGGGGGTGAGTCATCAAATTATTGTATGTTCGATGGGGCGGGCGCGGATGGCTTGTGCTCTTGGCCAAACACCGCGACGTGGGGTAGAATGAAGAGTCGGCCACTTGCCAGGAGTTCGGTATGGGCAAACGAAAGCCCGTTAGAGGGCCGCGTGTATTTCTTAGCCACTCCTCACAGGACCGATGGATCTCCGAAAGACTGAAAGAACAACTGGAAGCCAAGGGTATTGAGGTTTGGTTGGACGCCTACGATCTGCCAGGCGGAAGAAATGTCAAAAAAGAGATCAGGGACGGCTTGCGATCGTCGACGGAATGCTTGATCTTGCTGTCGCCGGCATCGCGTGATTCCGATTGGGTAAAGCACGAAGCGGGGATTGCAGACGGGTTTGGGTTGCCGATCGCGCTTGTTCTGTTGCATGTTGATGAAGACCACGTGCCCGAGCCGTTGCGCGATTTGAGTTACTTCAACCTGAACAAATTCCCCAACTACGTTGAACAATTGGCTCGCTCGGCCAAAAGAAAACAGGTGTAATCATGGCGAAGTCGCGCAACAGCGTTTTCGTCAGTCATAACTATCAAGACAGGGAACTGGTCCGCGACATCGCGCGCCGGCTTCGCGAAGCAGGTCTCAAACCGCTTCTATTTGAAGAGGAATTTCGCGCAGGCGATCGCTTGATCGAGATCTTGCGAAAGCTAATGCGTTCCGCGGATGCCTTTCTATTCCTCATTACTCCGGCCGCTTTAAAAAATGCCTGGGTTGTGCGGGAACTCGGAATGGCAGAGGCGTTCGGTCCCATTGTCGTTGCCGTAACGGCGGGGGTCGATCCACAACACCTCCCGGCTCCCTGGGAGGGGCACCGTATTGTTCCATTCGATCAATTGGACTCTGCCATTGACATGCTTGCCGAGAAGCTGACCGCGGCCGGAAAAACTTGAACCTGCCGTTCGTGATCCCCCAAGAATCAACTCAACCTCGACCAAAACGTCGAGCACGTACTCCCTACTTCGTCGGGGCGCCATGAAAACGCCAAGCGCCAACGGAAGGGCGTCACGGCGACAGCATCGCCTTTTTGCCCTTGAAGATGACCAGGCACGCGACGCCCACGGCGCAGAGGATCAGCGTGAAGACGCAGCCGACGGCGATAGCCACGCCGAGAACAATCAGGGGAGTTTTGGAGGCCCGTTCGGGAGGCGCCGCCGGCTCGGCCCGTCCAGGCGGCAGAGAGCCCGGCAGGGCAGGCGGGGCATTGCCGATCGGCATATTGGCGGCCATCGGCTCGATGGGAACGAGCGGCTGCGCGGGCACGGCGCCCGGATTGCCGACGGGGACCGCGGGCTCGGCGAGCGGCGGATTGCCGAGCGGGGGATTGCCGAGCGGCGGGTTGCCGACGGGCGGGTTGCCGAGCGGCGGGTTGGCGCCGGGGTTGCCGTTGAGGAACGTGTTGTCGGTGCCGTTGATCAGCTTGACGCCGCAGTGCGGACAGGTGGCGGGAGGCCGAATGCCGCGACCGACTTCCTTGCGACACTTGCCGCAGGTCCAGACGGTCTCGAACGTCTTGCCGCCGCCCGGATTGTTGGGAGGCAGGCCAGGATTATTGGGAGGTATGCCGGGATTGATCGGCCCGCCCGGATTGGTAGGCGGCCCGGGAAACTTCGGCGGGTTGACCGGGATCGGCGGCGGCGGAATCGGCGGAATGCCCCCGGGGCCCGGCGGGCGAACCTGCGCCCGCGACACCGTCGCCAGCAAGATGAGGCACGCCGGCGCCACCAGCGCCGCCACGATCCCGATCCGGACTGCCTGCCGCGAGAGTCGCATCGCCGAACCTCCAGCGTCGAGAGAAGGATTTCGTGGGTTGAGTATATCCCGCCGCCCGGCGATCTGCAAGCTCGAGCAGCAAGAGAAAAAGCTGTGCAGATCCGAATCCGTCAGCGTCCCGTTTGGGCCAGGTAGATCCACTCTCCGGAGGCTTTTTTCGCGCCGTCGCTCGCCATCGACAAGCGCAGCGTCTTGTAATAGATGGTTTCTCGGGCGTCGATGAAGCCGTTGGAAAGTCCGCGAACCTGAACGGTCGCACGCGGGCCGGGCTCGACGCCTTCCCAAAATGCAACCGCGTGAACGGTCTGCCCCGGCCCGATCGAGACCTTGGCAAGGGCGATCGAATTCAAAAGCGGGACCCGCCCTTGCGGATCGTCACGCCGACGCAGGGCAGCCTCGGCCGATATCAGGATTTCGTCCGGAGCCGGCTTGGCGCCGCTCCCGAGCGTCAAGAACGGGCTGATGTCGCGCGCCGTCGCCGTTGGATTGGTCACCTCGTAGCGGAGATACCAAACCTTCTTGATGCCGCGGCCCGGCAGATCCACGTTGATATGGCTGAATTCATGGACGCGCAGGTCCATTTGCCAGAAGGGCCCGATTGCTTGTGCGGGCGCCGGGGCCGGACACGGTCGCCGGAACGGGCCGCGCGCCAAGGCGCCGGTTGTGGTGATGCTGAGCGCAAGCATGATAACAGCGAGGTACAACACGCGCATGATTGGAACCTCCGGTATAAGCGACTGCATGAACGTCACGGTCCTTTTGCGAATTCTCGACATTCCGCGCCGATCCCCACCATCACGGCAATCATTGAACCACGGGGAACACGGGGTATGCAAATATGCGGAAGTTTCGCTTGTTGAGTATTCTGTCGTATCAGGGAATGAGAGATTGTACTGCCGTTTCTTGAATTCTCCCCGTGGTCCCCGTGCCCCCCGTGGTTGTGTTGGCTGATTATCGTTTTTGCATCCAGGCGATGCCCCGGGGGATGCCGGCGTCGATCATCGGCTGATGATGGCCGCCGCGTGCGGACGTGTCGACGGTGACATCCCGGTTTGTCTTCTTGAGCAGCTCGGCGAAGGTCGTTGTTTGCGAAACGGGCACGGTCGTGTCGTCCTGGGCGTGAAAGAGGAACACGGGGCACTTCAGCTTTTCGACATGCGTCTTGGGCGAGCTGAAACGAATGAAGTCGCGGTAGCCGGGGATGCCGCGATCGAGCTGCGGAATGACCGGGGCGAGGTGAGTCTCCACGTCCGGAACGCCGCAGTAAGCGATGCACCCCTTGATGCGCGGCTCGTGCGCGGCAACCAGGAGCGACAGCGTGGCGGCGGAGCTGTGGCCCGCGATGAAGATGCGATTCTGGTCCACGTCGGGCGCCTTGGCCAGGAGAAAATCAAGCGCCGCCTTGGCGTTGTTGAGGCCCGCCCGGGCGTCGCGGAACTCGCGGGCGCCCTGGAGGATCACCGCGTCGCCCTGTCCATCCGGAACGAAGCCGTCGATCTCGAACGAGCCGACCGTGAACCCGGCACGCACATACGGATAATGTTCGTCGCGATCGCCGTCGCCGAGGTCCATGCCGGCGAAGAGCGTGCTCCCCGCCGGCGGTACGAGCACGAGCGGCAACTTGCCCTTGGCCTGCTCGGGACGGTAATACCAGACCTTCATCGGCACTGCGCCGGGGCGCAGGACGGCTTCCTGAAACAGAACGCCGGGCTTGATCGCCCGCGCGGGACTGAGTTCGGCGACCGCCGCCGGCCCTCCCCTCGCATCGACCGGCGCCAAGGCGACATTGTCGGGCCTGACCGGCGGTCGTTTGGCGACAATCACCACCACCACCCCGATCACGACCGCGATCAACACTAGCGCGGCCCCACCGACTCCCAGGCCGATCCAGAGCGCCATGGAGCCCGACTGCTGCTTGCGGCGCCGGCCGCTCCGTTGCTCCCGGCGATCGTCATCATCATCTTCTTGTTGCCGTCGGCCGCGAACGCGCACGACCTCCTTGCAGCGCGGGCAGCGAATCGATTTGCCCCCGAAGTCCTCGTCGAGCTTGATTTGCTTGTCGCAGTTGTCGCATCGCAGAAGGGTTGCCATGGTTTCCCATCCAACGGGCAGAAATGGAAGCGCGTCCGGTACGTTCGCCGCATGCCATTGCTCGATCAGTCTCCAGCAGTCAGGGACACTAACCCGAGGCACGGATGCCGTCCCTCAATCAAGATCTTTGAAGCGCCACTCCATGCACCGAACACTCAATCGTTCAGCGCCTGCGCAAGTTGTTCGACGAGATCGCCAACGTCCTTCACCATCGCATCGACCGAACGCTTCCCCTCCAGCTTTCGCACCAGCGCGCTGCCGACGATGACGCCGTCGGCCGACGCGCGCAGCGTCCGCACGTGCTCCGGCTTCGAGATGCCGAAGCCGACGCACAAGGGCAGCGGGGTTTGCGTCCGCAGCCAGGCGAGCTGATCGAGCAACTCCGGCGGCAACACGCTGCGCTCCCCCGTGATGCCGACGACGCTTACGCAATAGACGAACCCCGTCGAGAGCTGCACAATCTTGACCGCCCGCTCGCGCGGCGTCGTCGGCGTCACCAGCAGGATCAGCTTGAAGTCGTGTTTCGCCGCGAGCGCCGCCAGCTCGCTCGCTTCATCCACCGGCAAATCGGGCACGATGGCGCCGGACAGGCCCGCGGCCTTTGCATCGATGATGAACCGCTCCGATCCGCGATGATGCACCAGCGTGTACGACACCATCGCGACCAACGGCACACTGACGTTTAGTCCGCGCATCATCCCGAAGATTTGCTCGACGCGCAAGCCCTTGTCCAGCGCCCGCGTGTAGGACGCCTGGATGACGCTGCCATCCGCGATCGGATCGCTGTACGGAAACCCGACCTCGACGAGCGACGCCCCGCGCCAGGCGCACTCGCGCAAAAGCTTAGCCGTCGCGTCCAGATCGGGATCGCCGGCCGGGATGAACGGTATGAACGCCTTCTTGCGTTCGGCTTTCAGACGTGAGAACACTTGGTCGATCGGGTTCATTATGGTTCTGGAGTTAGCTTAATGGGGCAACTGGAACAATTCCGCCTCCGACAGTAAGCAACGTGCTCTCCGGCAACTTCGCTTCAATCTGCTCGACGATCATCGCAAGTTCGACCCTTGCGTCCACCTGAAGTCCCAGGCACGCGGCGATTCCGGCAGCGTCGGTGCTCAAGCGTTCCTTGAGTTGCAGCTTGAAGGCCAGTGGTTCCTGGTGCAGTTCATAGGAATGAAAGTGCATTGGATCACCATCGCGTGTGCCTTTGATGTGGTCAAACGAAAACTCGGCCTGCATATAGCTGAGAAGGCGGTCTTGCAGGACGAGAACAAGGCGTTTGCTCAGGTGTTCGAAAGTCTCAATCTTGTGGTTGAGCTGGATCAAAATTGTTTTCGCGGTCATCTTCCAGTTCATGCCGAACGGCTTTCCCGAGCGCACGTGCTTGGTCTTGACCGATACGCCGTGTTCTCGGAGAAAACGCTGCCGCTCAGGCCAGACGGTGCCTGTCGTGTCAAGGGTTTGAAGCTCGATGCCGACGAAGTCGCGCGGTTTTTTGTCTCGAACCGAAACTAAACAATAATCGACGCTTCCGCCGGGCACCGTCAACTCGGCGATGATGCGTAATTCATTTCCAGGCTCATGAAGGCCAAGCAAATGAATGCAGTCGACAAAAATCTGGCTCCGTTCAAGCAATCGGTAAGGACAAATCATCGTGGGATCAGGCTTCTTGCCAAAGTTCATCGTGCAAGTTCCGATCGTGATTTCGGGTTCGCTCTTGCGATTCTTCAAGCACTTGCGGTCGAGAAACGGGCATTGCTGTCGAGCCGCAATTGCTTTCCAATTCGCCGGCTGGAAGGTCGGCAATCCGTACAGTTCAGCAACCTTGGTCATAGAAGCAGCCTGCACCTTTCCCGCGCCGCAAGCAAGTAATCCGCGGACACGTCGATGCCGACGGACTTCCTGCCAAGATGGAATGCCGCGAGGTTCGTCGTGCCTGTGCCCGCAAAGGGATCGAGCACGATGCCGTTTTCTGGGCAGGTTGCGAGGATCGGAATCCGGCACAAATCTTCCGGGTAAGGAGCAAAATGCAATTTCCGCTTTTGCGTGTCTTCAGGAAGAATATCCCAAACGTCGCCGGGTTTGCTTCCGTTTGGGTCGTACTTGAGGAAATAAAATCCCTTTTCGGAAATCTCACGTGCCCGACCGGAAACTCGATCCGAATCCGAATGTGTTACGCGTTGTTGACCTCGGATAATCATGCGAAAATCAGTCAGCCGTCCGGCCCGGACGTCAGTTAAAATCTCGTCCAGGGCTCGAAATGCGGTGGCTTTTTCTTCCTCTGTTAGAGCCGTTGAGAGTTCGATCTGCCGTCGGTATCGGACTCCGGATACGCCGGTTGCGGAAACCACGGACCCGTTGACCACCTTGGCCTGACCCGGCTTGTTGCGAATCGCATCGACATCATAATAATAGTCGCCCGATTTGACGAAATGAAATAAGGGTTCATAAACGTTGCGCAATTTGTCCTTGGTGTTATCCAGCCCACCCTTCACTTTGTTCCAAATCACGCTATTACGCAGAATCCAGCCCTGCTGATCCATCATGGATATCGCTATTCTCCACGGGAGTCCAAGAAGGGATTTCTTGTCATAGGCGTCGCCAATATTAAGCCAGAACGAACCCGTTTGCTTCAAGACTCGTTTCACTTCGCGACAAATGCCCAGCAAGTTCTGGATGTATTCCCTGGGAGAGACCTCAAGGCCGATTCCTCCGTCCGAATACGAGCGCTGTCCCCAATACGGAGGACTCGTCATACAGCAGTCCATACATCCCGCCGGGAACGAATTTAGAGTATGAAGTGAGTCACCGGCGAGAAAGAGCGGATTGACGTCTGGCGATTGAAGGTACTCGTCAAATCTTGTCGTCGGTAAGGAGGCATTAATTTCCATCGCTCACTTCCCGTGCATCGAGCCGTGCTTATCTGAACATGCGCCCATTATCATATTTAACTGCGCCTCAAAAATCGTGCCAGCCCATGATCAAGCGCTCGATCGTCACCTGCGGCAACATCGCTCGGATCGCGCGGCGGCGTTCCTCCGTCAGCGCATGCTTGCGAAGGTGAAGTGTACGCAGCTCTTTCATCGCCGTCAATTGCTTCAAGGCGGCATCGTCGAGGGAAAACGACGCGCTCAGCTCGTGCAACTTACTCATCCCAGCAAGGTGTTGCAAGCACGCTCGGGTCGCCTGCGTGTATTGCAGTTCCAGACGCCGCATCTCCTTGAGCCCGGTCAGCTCTTTGATTCCCCTGTCGGTGATTCCGCCGGGCAAGCTGAGCCATTGCATCTGCTTGAGCTTGGCCACTTCCTTCATGGCGGCGTCGGTGACCTTGGTTTCCGCGACATCCAGATCTGTCAGCGACGTCAGCTTGGCGATCTCCTTCATGCCTGCGTCGTCGGTGTCGGTCCGGTAAAGGGTCAGCCGGCGCAGCTCCT
>JACQFG010000121.1 GCA_016200155.1 Planctomycetota bacterium
ACTGCATGCGATAGGCGAGTTCGTAGGACGCGATCCGCGCCGACAGATTGCTGTTGTGTGCGCGCGGCAATTCATGTTCGCGGTTAAAGTCGCCGAGCGTGTCGAGCATGCGGCGTTGCATGGCATCGGTCGTGCCGGCCGGGCGCTGCAGATCGAGGATCGGCTGGCCCACGCCGCGCAGGATGGTGCCCTGATAGGAGGCGGGCATGTAGCCGCTGGTCCAGTTCTTGGCGCCGGAGATGGGCCCGCCGGTCGGATCGAGCATGACGCAGAAGCCGGGCAGGTTCTGATTGACGGTGCCCAGGCCGTAGTTGACCCAGGAGCCGATACACGGACTTCCCGACAGAATTTTTCCGGTGTTCATTTGCAGCATCGCGGATCCATGGATCGGCGAGTCGGCGATCATGGAGTGCAGGAACGCGATGTCGTCGACGCAGGTGGCAAGGTTCGGGAAGAGATCGCTGACGTATTTGCCGCACTGGCCGTACTGCTTGAAGCGCCACTTCGGCCCGACGACGCGCCCCTGATTGCGATGCCCGCCGCGGCCAAAGGTGCGCACGTTGACCGTTCGGCCATCGAGCCGATACATGTCCGGCTTGTAATCGAAGGTATCGACCTGGCTCGGTCCGCCGTACATGAACAGAAAGATGACGCTCTTCGCCTTGGCCGGGAAGTGCGGCGGCCGTTCGGTGAGCGGATTTCCTGGGGTGCGTGCGGCCTCCTGCGCGAAGAAGCCGTCCTGCGCGAGCAGGCCGGTCAAGGCGAGCCCGGTGAAGCCGGCGCCGGCTTCCCAGAGGAACTCGCGGCGCGTGCGCTTGCAGAAGTTTGGCAACATTCAATCATCCTCTGGATCGGGCAGCCAACGAACCTTGGTAATCAAAACTATCTTTTCGCGTTCAAAAACGGCATACGTCACAATCACGGGTTCGACAATGCCGTGATAAACGCAGCCGCCCGGCTTCTTGAGGTTGTAATCCGGATCTCCCCAGGTGCTCGGTTCCTTGCGCAGTTTTTCGAGTACTGTCTTCAGCGCCGCCCCTAACTGTGGTTGCATTCCTCGTACAGCGGCCTGCTCGGCGAGGAATTTTATCTGATCGACGACGATCGGCAGATGACGCAGCTCATAGCCGGCCTGGCCGTTGGGCGACATGTTATTTCCCTGCGCGTTCAATTTTCTTGATCAGTTGGTCCAACGACGGTTCGCTGACGCCATCTTCGGGCACCAGATTCATGTTAATGGGATCGTCTTTGCAAATCAAAGCCCCCAAACTCCGTTTGAGTTGGCGGTTCTCTTTGCGGAGTTCATCCAACTCCCGTTCGAGTCGCTGGTTTTGTGCGCGCAAGTTCACGGCTTTGCCTTTGCGCTTCGTGGCGGGACGCCTGCTGCGTGGTTTCTGTTTCGTAGCCATCAGGTGCCTCCGGTCATGACTTTGCGTCCGCCCCGCTCGGGGCCAAGCGTTGGACCACCCATTCGTGAGCCGCGTGGTCTTCTTTCATTTGGTTCTTGGCATGTTCCTTTATTCTATGACTGGCCTTCGGCTTCAGTCGGTCGTTGTTCGTTCGACTATTAGACGGTAATTCTTTCCCAACTCTGTATTGCCCGTGCTGACAACGGCCTGGCGAAACTCATCGGCCTCCTTGAATTGCAACTCGCGGAATCGTTTCTGGGCTTTCTTAAACAATGGCGACTGCACCATCACGCGCCGTTCTTGTTCCGTTGACGCCAGCAGGCTGAACAATCCCTCCGGAGTGAAGAGTTTGTCGCTCACGCCTACAGCGGTCGTTTCTTCGGCTAGAACTTTCAAAATCGCGTGCTCAATTTCCTGTGGGGTCATGGTTGTGTCCTCGCTTGACGAAGAGAAACTCGATGTTGTCGTGAACTTCCAGATAGATCGCTTCTTGCGTGGTTTTGTTGACGAAGATTCTAAGCACCTCGATGAGCTCATCCAATCGCGATCGTTCCATCGTCACGAAGTAGGACGCGCTCACGTCCATGGACGGCGATCCATCCGACATCCGGTAGAATCCACGCACGTATCCTTGGAACGTCCAGCCGACGAAACGGATGGTCATATCCAACTCCAGGTCGTCGATTTCTGCCTGAAGTGGTCGGCCGTTGTTGTCTCTAACCGGCACGAAGAATACAAACTTCGCTTTCGCCATTGTACCACCGACAGGGTCAATCCAGATAAACGAACTCATTCAAATTCAACACCACCAGACAGAACGCCTGCAGCGCCGCGTCGGCATTGATGCCATCATCGCGTTGCAGAGCGTCGATCAGGCCGACGCCGCGGCGGACTTGTGCCTCGGTTGGCGGCCGCGCGGTCGCCAAGTGCAGGCCGAGGCGGACCTGGGCCGACACGTCCTTGCCGGCTTCCTTTTGCAAGCGGTCGGCGAAAATCTTCGCCTGCGTGTTCATGAACTCGCCGTTGAGCAGGCTCAATGCTTGCGTCGGCACCGTCGAGGTGAAGCGCACCGGCGTCGGGCGGTCGGGCTCGGCGGCGTCGAAGGCTTCGAGGATCGGCAACGCCAGCGAACGCTTGATGTGAACGTAGACGCTGCGGCGGGCGGCCTCGGTCGGATTCGACACCGGCCAGCCGCGGCCGGGGACCGATTGGCCGGCAAGCACTTCCTTCGGGATCGGCGGGTAGATGCCGGGGCCGCTCATTTTGAGATTGAGGTTGCCGCTCACTGCGAGGATTGAATCGCGAATCTCTTCCGCGCTCAGCCGGCGCATGTCGAAGCGCCAGAAGAGATCGTTGGCGACGTCGAGCTTTGTGCCGACTTTTTCCGCGTCCGCCGAGACGCGCGAGGCCATACGGTAGGAGTTCGAGGTCAACATCAGCCGGTGCATCGCCTTTATGCTCCAGGGCCCCGGTCGCTTACGCGCGCGGCTCGTTGATGGCTCGACGAATTCGGACGCCAGCCAGTCGAGCAACTCCGGGTGCGTGGGACGCATGCCTTGCAAGCCAAAATCGTTGGGCGTCCGCACGATGCCCCGGCCGAAGTGGTGCTGCCAGATTCGATTCACGAAAACGCGCGCGGTCATCGGGTTGTCCTTCGATGCGATCCAGTCGGCAAGCACGCTGCGCCGGCCGGATGATTTCGCGCCCGGCTTGGCGTCGGCGATCTTCGGATCGAGGAGCTTGAACACGCTCGGATAGCCCGGCTCGACCTTGTCGGCCAGCACGTGCGGATTGCCTCGATTGAACACAAACGTTTCCGGCGCGGTCGCTCCTCCCTCGACGACGCACAGCGCCATGTCCACGTTTGGCATCTTCGGGGCCGTGCGCAGGAAGTTCATTTGCTTGAGCAGGGAGAACCACTCCTGATAGCGCTTTTCGCCGAGCACACGCGCGCCTTCGCGATGAAGCTGCTCGGTGATGTCAGCCGTCTTCGCGGGGTCGGAGGCCGCCGACAGGTTGCGCTTATCGAATCCCGGGCCCGACCAGGCGACGTACAGGCCGTAGCCGAAGACGTTCTGGAAGTACTCGAGCTTGATCGGCAATCGTCCCTTCTTGAGATCGACGATCGCCTTCTGGACCTTGCCCATGCCATGAATGCCGTCGTAGGTGAGGATCGCCTTGCCGTTGACGCTGAGGCGTGAGCCGTCGTCGGAGTCGAGGTAGAAGGTGTACTTGCCGTCGTCGGGCACGATCAGAAAACCTTCGTAGACAAAGCCGAAGGCCTCGTTGCGCGTGCGCGGGCTGATGTCGAAGAGCTTCTTGGGCAGCTTGCCCTCGTCCTCGGGCTTGAATTGCGTGAAGTCGGGAAGCTTCTGCCAGGCATTGCGGTAGAACTTGTAGGTCAAGTCATCAAGGTCGCTGCCGGCGAGCTGGGCGGCCGGTTTGTACAGCTTGCGGAAATCGTTTTCGATGGCGGTGAGGCCCGCTTGCACCTTGGCCTTCTTTTCCTCATGCGCATCGAGGATTTTCTTGTACGCTTCCATCTGCTGGGCATTGCCGACGGGGCGAACGTCGTCGGGACCGCCGCCGCGATAGTGGTTGATACCGTGCAGAAAGGCGAGCATCTTGTAGTAGTCCGCCTGCGCGATCGGATCGATCTTGTGATTGTGGCAGCGAGCGCAATCGAGGGTCATCGCCAGCATCGATTGGCCGAGGACGGCGATGATGTCGTCGAGACCGTCGTAGCGCGCTTGCTTGGGATCGACGGGCTCATCGTCCCAGACGCCGAGTCGATAGAAGCCGGTGGCGACCAGAGCATCGTTATCGCCCGGGTAAAGCTCATCGCCGGCGAGTTGCTCTTTCAGAAACCGGTCGAACGGCTTGTCCTCGTTGAACGCGCGGATGACGTAATCGCGATAGCGCCAGATGTTCGGCTTCGGGTTGTCGCGTTCATAGCTGTTGGTCTCGGCATAGCGGACGAGGTCGAGCCAGTGGCGGGCCCACTTTTCGCCGTACTGCGGCGTGGCGAGCAGCTTATCGATGAGCTTCTCGTAAGCATCCGGCGCCGGGTCGTTGAGAAACGCCTCGACGTCCTTCGGCGTCGGCGGCAGGCCGGTCAGGTCGTAGTAGAGTCGCCGCGCCAGTTCCTGCTTCGATGCCGGCGGGGCGGGTTCGAGTCCCTTGGCTTCGAGCTTGGCGAGAATGAACGCGTCGATCGGATTGCGGACCCAAGTCTTGTTCTTGACCTCGGGAAGCGCCGGCCGTTTGACCGGCTGGTAGGCCCAGTGTTCGCCCTTGTTCGGCACGACCTTGGCGACCGCAGGCCAGGGGGCGCCCATCTTGATCCACTGCGTCAAGGCGTCAATCTTTTCAGGAGGCAGCTTTTTGGTCTTCGACGGCATCTTGACTTCGCCGACGTGATTGATCACCTTGATCAACAGACTTTTTTCCGGATGGCCGGGCACGATCGCCGGGCCGTTGTCGCCGCCTTCGAGAATTGCTGCCAGGGAATCGAGACGCAGCCCGCGTTTTTGCTTCTTCTCGCCGTGGCATTCGAAGCAATTCTCGGCGAGCACAGGGCGGACCTTCATCTCGAAGAACTGAATCGCCGCGGCGGTCGGCTTCTTTTCCTGGACCGAAGCGGCTGCGGGCAGAAGAGTTTGGGCAACGACTGCGAATACAGCGATGATTGGCAAGCACTTCATGATCATGGGAATCCCGGGGCGCAGGTAGGTCGAGCCAGTTTGAATCCGATCCCGTTGCAAAATTTACCTGTGGCCGCATTCGCCAGAATGCGGGGTTCCTCGCCACGCTGCCCGCATTCTGGCGAATGCGGCTACAGGCGAAGTGAACAACGGGTCGGCGGATAATTTTGCAACAATGTCTTAGTTTACCATATCGTTGATCGGAAGAAAATGAGCGAAAATCGGCTCACCAGAGGAATCAGCAGAAATCGCTATAATACCGGCAGAGGAGATCCTTCGCTAACGCTTCAGGCTCGGAAGGGAGAATCTAGTGTTCTTGTTTGCGCAGGAACCTGTTGCCGGCGATTTTTGGTGGATGCTGATCGGCTTGCTGAGCTTGCCCGTTCTCATCGCATTGAACGGGTTCTTCGTGGCCGCGGAGTTTGCCCTGGTCGCGGTGCGCAAGACGCGCATCGAGGAGATGGTCACGCAAGGCGTCGTGGGCGCGCGGTCGGCGCAGACGGCGATCGACCACATTTCGCGGACCATCGCGGCAACCCAGCTCGGCATCACGGTCTGCAGCATCGCCCTGGGCTGGGTCGCAGAGCAGGGGCTGGCACGCGTCTTCGACTGGCTGTTCGAGCCGTTGCCGGGGCCGGCGTTTTTCGTGACCAAACACTCGATCGCCACCGCCATCGCTTTCATCTTGTTGACGTTCTGTCACGTCGTGTTCGGCGAGCTGATGCCTAAATCGCTGGCGCTGCAGTCGCCGGACCGATTTGCGCTTTTGCTTGCCGGGCCTCTCAACGGATTTGCCGTGCTGACGCGGCCGTTGATCCGATTCATCAATGCGACCGCAGCGGGAGTCTTGTGGCTCTTCGGCTACAAACGGCCGCCGGAGAGCAACGTCCATTCCGTCGATGAGCTTGCCTTGCTGATCGAGGACACGGAGGAGGCTGGGATTCTCGATCCGGAGCACGCGGAGATCGTGCAAAATGTCTTCCGCATGTCGAACAAGAAAGTCGCGGATTGCATGATCCCGCGCGACAAGATGGCGGCGCTCGAGTTGACGACGCCGTCGGACAAGGTCCTCGAGAAAGTGCGTGAGGTCGCCCATACGCGCATGCCGGTTTATGACCGCGACCTCGACCATATTGTCGGCGTCGTCAATACGAAGAACCTGTTTTTCCTGTTCAGCTTGCACGGTGTCGTCATTCTGGAGGATGCGATTTATCCTGCCCTCTTTCTCAAGCCGGATGAGGATATTGCCAACGCCCTGCGGCTCTTCCGCAAGGCGAAACGCCCGATGGCGGTGGTGCGCGACGAAAACGGCAAGGTCGTGGGCCTGATCACGCTGGAGGACATCCTCGAAGAGATCGTCGGCGACATCGAGGACGAACACGATCAGCCGGTGCCCCGAGTGCCGAGGTCCAAGTTGCGACGGCGCGCGGCAGCGGCGGTCGAAAGGAAGAAATGAATCAACCGCTCTCGATATGCCGCACCATTTCCGGCGGCAAACAAACGACCTCGCCCGCGGCAGATTCAAGTTGCAAGCCGCCAAACGCTGCCTCCAGCAATCGGCCATGATGGCGGTGCTGGACGCATTCGACCACCACCGCTTGACCAACCAGGCCGAGCCGCTCTTTCCAGGGCGTTTCGATCGCGGCGAGATCGCCGGTGACCAGGTGGTGATAGCGTTGGTCGAGCTGGCCGATCAAATTCCGGGCGACATCCTCAGACGTAAGTGATTTTCCGCTGATACTCCCCAGCGAGGCCGCGTCGGGCAAGCCGGCTTGCTCGAAAAGCTCGGCCGATTGCGTGACATTGAGTCCGATACCGACGACGCTGGCGAGCGGGAAGTCGGCCATGCCCGTGGTGCGCTGTTCGATGAGGATGCCGCAGACTTTCTTGCCGTGAATGAGCACGTCATTGGGCCACTTGATGCGCGCATCGAGTTCGGTGAGATGGGTAATCGTTTCGCAGACCGCCACGGCAGCCCACGCCGTCAGCAGGACCGGGCGACGCAATTCCGGCGGTGGGAACAGCAACACCGACAGGAGCACGCTGCTACCGGCCGGCGCCTGCCAGCTTCGGCCGTACTGCCCGCGCCCCGCGGACTGCTCGCGGGCCAAGATCACCAACCCGTGTTGCGTCGGGTCATTGCTGAGCGACAGGGCCAGCGCGTTGGTGCTGTCGAGGCAGTTGTGGATGGAGACCTGCCGGCCGAGATGGTCGGTGTCAAGAGCCCAAATGTTGTCCGGCATCGGCCTCGGCATCGTCATGGTTGATCCGGATCGATGCCCATCGCACGCAGCTTCTCGGCGAGCTTGGCGGCGCGGTGCTTTTCCTGCTCGGCGCGTTCTGATCCCGTCGGAATCGGCTTGCCCTGCTGATCGCACCAGCGCAGCCAACGATTGTCCCACGTTTCGTAAGCGCCCTTCCAGACCATGATCCCCAGGCCGACCAACGGCATCCAAGCGTCTTTTTCCTTGTATTTGCCGCGGTGCAAATGATAACAATAAAGTTGCTGTTTGCTCAAGAACTCGGCAGGATCCCAAACCACGTAGTACGGGATGCGAAGCGCGGCATAAAGCTGCCGCTTGCTGTCGAGTTCCTCGCCTTCGGTATTGGAAACGATTTCGAAGACCGTTTCCGGCATCTTCTTGTGGACGGCGTAAAAGTAGGACCGGTTCCGTTTCAAACGCTGGTCGCCGAGTTGCACATCCAGACTCAGGAGAACATCGGGAACGACAGGGGGTTCGTTCGGAGAATAAAACAAGCCGACGTTGGCCATGGCCGCAAAGGTTCGGCCGTCGCCGGGGCCCGGCCAGGAGTCATACAAGCTGGACGTCAACAGCCGCATCTGTTTTTCGGAGAATATGCCGTCCACGGGTTTGCCGTCCTCCGTGATGAGGTCGTCGAAGTTCGGCCAACTTTCGGGCGGGATCAAGGATGGCGTGACGGACACCGGCGGTGGAGGCATGGATGCCATGCTTCACCTCCTTCGAAGACATAGATTTCCCAGCATATTATAATCCATCAGGGTTCGTAGTCCAAGGCGATATCCAGCGCCGGCGCCGAGTGGGTGATCGCCCCGACGCTGATGCGATCGACTCCGGTCTCCGCAATCAAGCGCACCGTTTGCAGATTGACGCCGCCGGACGCTTCTAGTTGAATCCCCGAGGCAACGTGATTCCGACGCTGGACCGCCTCACGCATCATGTCAGGCGTCATGTTATCGAGCAGGATGATATCGGGGCGACCGGCCAGCGCGTCGTCCAGTTGTTCCAGTGTCTGGACCTCGATCTCGATCGGCAGTGCCGTGCCGAGTTTGTCCAGGCGAGGCTGTTGCCGAGCATGTCGGAGCAACAGGGGAATGCTCTGGCGGAATCGGCTCAGCGCGAAGGCGAGATGGTTGTCCTTGATGAGCACGCCGTCGTGCAGCCCCATGCGATGGTTGGTCCCGCCGCCTTGGCGAACTGCGTACTTCGCCAGCAGACGCCAGCCGGGCAGCGTTTTTCGCGTGTCAAGGATTTTCACTGGTAACCCGGCGACGGCGTCGACGAACCGGCGCGTCAGGCTCGCGATGCCGCTGAGATGTTGCAGGAAATTGAGGGCAGTGCGTTCCCCGGCGAGCAGCAGATTCATCGGGCCATGCACCGTCGCGATCGGCGTCTTCGCGGGCACGGAAGCGCCGTCCTCGATCAGGCGCTCGATGCGAAATTCTTTGGCCAGGTGGCCGAACACGAGTTCCATGGCCGGCAGCCCCGCAATGACTCCGGCGGACCGCGCCACGAATCGGCCGGTTCCTTCGAAGCCGGCGGGAATGAAGAACAGGCTGGTGAGGTCGCCGCGCCATGCCGCTTCGCCGCCGAGATCCTCGCCAAAGGCGAGGTCGATCAATCGGCAGCAGGCGGCAGTCTCGGCAGGGGTAAATACGCTCATGCCACAATCTCTCCCCCATTATTGAAACTTTGAATTATGGCGGAGCACTCCATATAGGGGCGGCCCTGCAATCTCGGAGCGCTGAACGAAATCAACTGCTAGACGAGTCACGTTGTTCCCCTCAAACTCAATTTCCCAAACACGAAAAGTCCCGGCGAGTTGGTTTGCCCCCCGGCCCTTACCGGAAAAGGAAAGGCCGGGCGAGTTGCCGTTGAACGGGAATCGTTTGGCGCCAATATACTCGCCAACTACCAGCGGATCTTTGCCCGCCGCCGACACATTGAACATCCAACCATCAACCATGACGCGGACTCCACGGAAATCCTTTGCCACCGTCCATTGCGGATTGAGATACGCATAGGTCTTTCCCTGCCCGATAAAATCGCCCGCGGAACTATCCAGGTGGAGGTAGTTGGTCGCCGCCACACTCGGAGGCGGCTGCTCGAAACGGTTGTTCTTCATGGCGCCGAGGGCAACCCGCCAAAATTCGGCATTGTTGTTGGGCTTGGGCTCCTTCGGATTCGCTTCGGGATCTTTCTTTTTTTGAATCCCTTTGTCCTGGGGTGCGTCATCCTTGGCCACCACCACAACGGGATCATTTGGCTTGGGAGAAAACAAGAAGTACGCTCCCACGCCCGTCAGCACGCAGGTAAAAAGAATCACCACCGCAACCACGGGCACCGCGATCATGAGAATGAGCGGTAGGTTGCTGGAGCTTTTCTTGACGGTCCGACGGCGAGGAGTATCCTCGGCGTCTTCCGAACGCCTGGCAGAAATCGGGCGTGTCGGTTTGTCCGAAAACGCGTCATCGTTGTTATTCGACATGGCGATCCTCCAATCGGCAGGCCGTACTTGGATGTCGATGAGTCAGGCAGCGGCGATGTTGTCCAGGTCGCGAGGTTTGGTAATTCTCAGAATATTTAGGTCCGCGTTGACGGCGGGCGTTGCTATTTGAAGAACTCCACCGCGTTGCGAAACAGCCGCATGCCATCGCCTTCCGGCGCGAGACCGAGCCGCGTCCACTGCGGATGCTGCGTAGGCAGCACGTGACGCTCCGGGTGCGGCATCAAGCCGAGCACGCGACCTGTCGGATCGCAGACTCCCGCGATATCGCCTTGCGAGCCGTTCGGATTGATCGGAAACTGCCCCGGTTGTCCGTTGGCATCAACATAGCGCAGCACCGCTTGCCCCGACTGGATCAGTCCCTTCAATCTCCATTCCTGGGAGCATACGAAATTTCCCTCGCCGTGGGCGATGGGCAGGTGTAGCCGTTGATAGCCCTTCAGGAACGGACATTTCCCCGGCGTCGCTTCGAGATGAATCCAGCGATCCTCGAACTTGCCAGCTGCGTTGTGGGCGAGCGTGGCGACCGGACCTTCGTCGAGATCGGGCGGGACGATGAGCCCGGCCTTCAGCAATACCTGAAAACCGTTGCAGATGCCGAGGATGAGCCGTTCGCGATCACGGAATTCGCGCATCACATCGCCAAGGAAGTGTTGCAGCTGAACGGCGAGAATC
>JACQFG010000122.1 GCA_016200155.1 Planctomycetota bacterium
CCATCCAGCCCTTGCCGTACGGATCGGTGGATACAATCGTGGGGTCCTTCTCGAGTGCATCGTTGCGGGCGACGATCTCGCCGGCGACCGGGGCGTACAGGTCGTTGACCGACTTCACCGATTCGATCTGCCCGAACGCCTGTTTCACCTCAAACTTCTTGCCGAGTTTGGCAAGCTCGACGAAGACAACGTCGGTGAGCTGCTCGACCGCGAATTTCGTGATGCCGACGGTGCAGACGTCTCCCTCGACGCTCGCCCATTCGTGAGATTCGGCGTATCGCAAATTGGTTGGGACCATGATTGCTCCTTCCGTAGCCACAAGCTGCCAGCTTGTGAGCTTTGAGTCGGCAAGCTGGCAGCTTGCCGCTACGATTTCGGCCGCTTGTAGAACGGCATCGGCACGACGACGGCTTCCTCGTCGTTGCCGCGGATATCGATGGCGAGCGGCGTGCCGATTTTCTGATACGCGGGATCGACGTAGGCCATCGCGATCGGCCTGGCGAAGGTCGGCGAATGGGTGCCGCTGGTCACGGTCCCAATCTGCTTGCCGTTTGCCTTGACGATTGCGCCTTCGCGGGCGATGCGCTTGCCCTTCAACTCCAGGCCGACGCGGACGCGCAGCGTCGCATCGCTTTTTCTTCGCACCAAGGCTTCCTTGCCGCGGAAGTCGCCCTTGTCGAGCTTGACGGCCCAGCTCAAGCCGGCCTGGAACGGGTCGATGTCTTCGCTGAGTTCGTGACCGTACAGCGGCATGGCGGCTTCGAGGCGGAGGGTGTCACGGGCGCCCAGGCCGCACGGCTTGCCGCCGCGCTGCAGCAGATCTTCCCAGAGCTGCACGCCGAACGCGTTGGCAATCATGATCTCGACGCCATCCTCGCCGGTGTAGCCGGTTCGGCTGATGACGCACGGCTGATTGCGATAGCGCGTCGGGGCGGCGTAGTAGTAGGCAAGCGTACTGGGATCGAGTTCGGTGAGTTTGGCGCACATCGCCATCGCCTTGGGGCCTTGCACGGCGATCATACATGTCGAAAGCGTCTGGTCGTCCATCTTCACATCGAGCGGGCCCTTGCTGGCGTTGATCCAGTCGACGATCTTCGCGCGATTGCTGGCGTTGACAACCATGGCGTAGCCGTAGGGCCAGCGGTAGACGAGGACGTCGTCCTTGATGCCGCCGTTGTCGTTGCAGACCAGGCCGTAGCGGACCTGGCCGTCCTTCATCGTGGCGGCGTTGTTGGTGTAAATCTTCTGGATGAGTTGCAAGGTGTCGGGCCCGCCGAAGGAAAGCCGGCCCATGTGGCTGACGTCGAACAACCCGGCCGCACTGCGCACGGCGGTGTGCTCGTCGATGATGGTGGTGTACTGCACCGGCATGTCCCAGCCGCCGAAATCGACCATGCGGCCGCCATGTGCGGCGTGCCAATCGTGGAGTACGGTACGCTGTCCCATGCTTGTTCTGTAGTGAAATTCGACCGTTTTGGACACGCCTTGCCGCTTGCCGTTTAGCGCTCGCATGGCGCCGCGCGAACGCTAAGGCGATCGGCAGAAGAAAAAATACCACGACGCGGAGCGTCGTGCCACATTGTGGCACGACGCTCCGCGTCGTGATTGGTACATTTGCTTTTGCCGGTCGCCTAAACGTAAACCGGTCACGGCTCCTTCCACGGCTCTTCCTTGAAGTCGAGCGGGGCGCCGCAGCAATCGCATGGGCCGCCCTCGAAGCGCTTGATCGCGCAGACGTCGCAATAATAGTACACGTCATGGACCTTGCCCTTGACGATGCTCTTGACATTGATGACCTGCAGGATTTCCGAGTTGGGAATTTTTCGTGCTGTGAGCCGCATCGGGCGATTGAGCAGCTTGGCGTCCTTGAAGAACATGCGTGAGCCGTCGTCCTTGAGCAGCGGATAGAGCTTGCCGTCGTCGGTTTGCAGGACGAGCGGATTAACATCGGCATCGAGCTTGATGTTGTCTTTTTTCAGCAGCTCGCCCAGCGGGACGACCTTGCCGATCCAGTAGTCGTTCTTGGCGGCGGCCTTCGGAGCACTCGCCGACCCGCCGCACAACGGCAGGAGCGCGAAGCCCACGGCGAGCAGCAGGCCGGTCCGGCGTTTCCAGGTGTTCATGATCGAGGCTCCCATGCGGCGGCGGTGGTCACCATTTCCCCGAAAGCTGCGTGAGCGCGTCGCGAAATTCGCCGGGCGTCTGGTAGCGCCGCTTCGGTTCCTGATCGATCGATTTCAGCAGCAAGGCGACGACGTCGTCCGGCAGGTCGGGCCGCAAGCCGCGCGGGTCGCGCGGCACACTGTTGACGATGGCTCGCCACACTTCCTGGGCCGACGCCTTTTTTTCCCACGGCAGCTCTCCGGTGAAGAGTTCGTAGGCGGTCACGCCCAGGGCATAGCAATCGACACGATGATCGGTGGGCATGCGCTTCAATAACTCGGGAGGCATGACGGTGCCGGTGCGATTGCCGGGCTTGCAGAATTCGGGCTTGTACGGGATGGCGAGGCCGAGGTCGATGATCTTGACGATGCCCTCGCTGTTGACCATGACGTTGCGCGGGCAGATGTCGCGGTGCAGGAACCCGGCCTTGTGCATGGCCTCGATGCCGCTGGCGTACTGGCACAGGTAGTTGACGCGGTTGCCCTCGAGGTCCTTGTGCTTGGTCTCGACGAGAAAATTCATGCCGACACCGTCGACGAGTTCCATGACGATGTACGGCTCTTTGTCGGTGGTCAGGCCGTGCTCGTAGGTCGTCACGATGTTCTGGTGCTTGAGCAGCAGGCAGATCTCGCCCTCGCTGGGCTTCTTGAGGCCGGGAAAGCGCGCCTCGAACTTGAGGGTCTTTTCGCGGTCGAGGACCTTCAGGCAAACGGTCTTGCCGGTCTGGCGATCACGAGCCCGCCAGACTTTCGACATGCTCCCCTGACCGGTCCGCCCGAGTAGATCGAAGCGCTTGTTGATGTCAACGGGCGACTTCTCGTCGCCGGAGAACAGTTGTTTGAACTTGTCAAAGAAACCCATGGTGGTCCGAGTCCAAAGTTCCAATTTAACCACGGATTTCACGAATAACACGGATGGAAGTGGAAGGCTATTCTCCCATCCGTGTTATCCGTGAAATCCGTGGTTAACATGATTTTCATTTCGTTCAATGTTCACAATAATCGATAACACGGGCAAGTTCCATCCGTAAATCCTTGCGCGGGATGATGCGATCGACGAAGCCGTGCTTGAGGAGGAACTCGCTGGTCTGGAAGCCGTCGGGGAGTTCGATGCGGACGGTGTTCCAGATGGTGCGTTTGCCGGCGAAACCGACGAGAGCGCCGGGCTCGGCAAAGGTGACGTCGCCCTGGAGCGCGAAGCTGGCCGCGACGCCGCCCATCGTGGGATTGGTGAGGATCGAGATATAGAGTCCGCCGACCTGATCGTAGCGGGCCAGGGCGGCGGAAACCTTGGCCATCTGCATGAGCGACAGGATGCCTTCCTGCATGCGGGCCCCGCCGCCGGAGCCGCTGACGATGATCACGGGCAGCATCAGGCGCGTCGCTTCCTCGATGGCGCGGGTGAGCTTTTCGCCGACGACGGAGCCCATGCTGCCGGCCATGAACGCGAAATCGGTCACCGCGAACACGACGGGCCGGCCGCGCACATAGCCGCGCCCGACGACGGCGGCGTCGGGCATGCCGGTCTTGGCCTGCTCGGCCTTGAGCCGCTGACTGTAGATGACGCGGTCCTTGAACTCGAGCGGGTCCCTGGGGCGCAAATCGGTAAACCATTCCTCGAAGCTTTCCTCATCGAGCAGCTGCTTGATGCGGTCGCGCGCCGGCAGATAGAAATGATGCTGGCACTCCGGACAGACGTTGAAGCGCGACTCGGCTTCCTTGCGAAAGACGGTCGCCTTGCACTGCGGACAGCGAATCCACAGGCCTTCGGGGACGCCGCGTTTGCGAGCCATGCTATCAGCCTCTGCCGCTTGCGGCGTAGCAAAACCGCGACGCCCGCAAGCGGCGAAAAAAATTATCACGCGTCCGACAACGCCGCGATGCCCGGCAGCGGCTTGCCTTCGAGCAATTCCAGCGACGCGCCGCCGCCGGTGGAGCAGTGCGTGACCTTCGTGTCGGCGTTCCACTGAGCGGCCGCCGTCGCCGTGTCGCCGCCGCCGATGATGGTGACCGCGCCGCGCGCCGTCGCGGCGACCATGGCGTCCATGATGGCGCGCGTGCCGCCGGCGAACTTGGCCCACTCGAAGACGCCGAGCGGGCCGTTCCAGATGATCGTGTTCGCCCGGCCGATCACCTCTTGAAATTTCTTGATCGACGCCGGCCCGCAATCGAGCCCCTGCCAGACCACCGGAATGCCTTGCTCGGCGGTGACGACGTTCGTATTCGCGTCCTTCTCGAATTTGTCCGCCGCGAGGAAATCGATCGGCAAATGAATCGGCTTGTTCTTCGCCTTCGCCTTCTCCATGACGGCGGCAACGGTCTGGGCGCCTTTCTCGTCGAAGAGCGAGGTGCCGATCTCCATCTTGTTGAGCACTTTCAGAAACGTGTAGGCCATACCGCCGCCGATGATGATCTCGTCGGCCTTGTCGAGCAGGTTCTCGATCAGTTGAATCTTGTCCGCGACTTTTGCCCCGCCGAGGATCGCGAGCAATGGCCGTTTCTGATGTTCGAGCACTTTCGCGAACGCATCGAGTTCCTGCTGCATCAGGAAGCCGGCCGCTTTCACGGGCAACTGCACGCCGACCATGGAGCTGTGCTTGCGATGCGCGGTGCCGAAGGCGTCGTTGACGTAGACGTCGCCGAGCTTTTTCAGCGAGGCCTCAAAGGCCGCGATCTGCTCCTTGGTCGCCGCTCGGATGACGTTGCCGTGCTTGTCCTTGACCTTCTTCTCTTCCGCGATGTGAAAGCGGAGATTTTCGAGCAGGATCACGTCCCCCGGTTTTGCCGCAGCGCAGGCGGCTTCGACCTCCGGGCCAACGCAATCGTTGAGGAATTTCACCGGCCTGCCCAGCAGCTTTTGCAGCTCGACCGCCACTGGCTTCAAGCTGTATTGGTCCTTGCGCTCCCCGTCGGGCCGGCCCAGATGGCTCATCAAGATGACCGCGGCCCCGTGATCGAGCGCATACCGGATCGTCGGCAGCGCCGCCGCGATGCGCTGCAGGCTCGTGATCGCCCCGGTCGCCTGGTCCTGCGGCACGTTGAAGTCCACGCGCATCAGGACACGCTTGCCCTTGAGATCCAGTTTATCGATCGTGAGTTTCGGCATGAAGTTGCCCTGGTCAATAAGCAGTTTCACATGAGGATAGTCAAGGATTTTTCGGTCGGCTGTCAACAATGGGACATCAAGGTACCGCGCGGTTGCGACAAGGATTTGATCCGCCGGATCACGGTGAAACGGCGGCGGCAACCGGGTGGAGTCCACGGCAATTCCGGGTGACAGATTGACCAAGCTGACCCCAGGTTCGCTCAATGCCAGATTGATCCATTCCCCAATGGGTCGTGTCAGCTCCAACTTTCCGGCGTGAACTAAGAGCGCGACTTCCCAACAGGAAATGATACTGACTCCCCAACCGCCTTCCCGATGCTTCATCATTTGCGCGCAAGGGAACGGTGACAATTTACGGCTCTTCTCCATCCACCAAATCCATATGTGGGTATCGAGAAGAATCACGAAAGGGCCTCCCAATCCTCCAGCGGGCACGCCGGCCCGAACGGACCTTCATAATGAATCACGGACCCCTCCAGGAGATTGGGATTCGCGGCCAGTTGTTTTACCAGCTCCGGAGACAACTTCGGTATTTCCATCGTCAATTCCCGAATTTTTCGGGCACGCGCCTGCTCGAGCGATTCCTGCGGGTCGTCGATGGGAGTGACGACGACTTCCACTTTCGTGCCTTTCAACTCCACAGGGACGGCAATGGAAAGCGTCGGCCCCGTGACGGTTTCGATCGTATGGATGGCTTGCATCATTGACCTCCTCTGATCATTATAGACGCGCACAAGGCTACTTGATCCCCGCCATGTGTTTGAGCAAATCGACGCAGCGGTTCGAGTAGCCCCACTCGTTGTCGTACCAGCTCACCAGCTTGAAGAATCGGCTATTGAGTTCCATGCCCGAGCCGGCGTCGAAGATGCTCGAATGCGGATCATGCAGGAAATCGGTCGAAACGACCTCGTCCGCCGTGTAGGCGAGAATGCCCTTCAAATAGGTCTCGCTCGCCTTCTTCATGGCGGCGCAGATTTCCTTGTAGGTCGTATCCTTCGACGAGCGGAACGTGAGGTCCACGACCGACACGGTCGGCGTCGGCACGCGGAACGACATGCCGGTCAGCTTGCCCTTGACGGCGGGAATGACCTCGCCAACCGCCTTCGCGGCGCCGGTGCCGGACGGGATGATATTGATGCCCGCGGAACGACCGCCCTTCCAGTCCTTCTTCGATGGGCCGTCGACCGTCTTCTGAGTGGCCGTGTAGCTGTGTACCGTCGTCATCAGGCCCTCGTCGATGCCGAAGCCTTCCTTCAAGAGGACATGCACGACCGGGGCGAGGCAGTTCGTCGTGCAGCTGGCGTTGGAGACGATGTTGTGCTTGGCGGCATCGTAGGTCGTGTGATTGACGCCCATCAGCAGCATGGCGTCGTGCCCCTTGGCCGGCGCCGAGATGATGACCTTCTTCGCGCCGGCGCTGATGTGTCCCTTCGCCTTCTCGGCGTCCGTGAACAGGCCGGTCGATTCGATGACGTACTCGACGCCGAGCGCCTTCCACGGAATCGCCGCGGGCCCTTCCTTGACGCCGAGCACCTGGATCGTGTGGCCGTCAACGATGAGCCGGTCATCTTCGGCGACACTCGGTGCGGACTTCTCGCTCGTCACGGTGTACTTGAATTTTCCCTGGGTCGAATCGTATTTGAGCAGATAGGCAAGGTTATCGGCGGGGACGAGATCATTGACGGCGACCACGTTGACCGCCTTGCCGAGCAGACCCTGTTCGACGAGCGCGCGAAAGACGAGCCGACCGATGCGGCCGAAACCGTTGATGCCGAGCTTGAGCATGGGGACTCCTAAACAAATTTCGTTCGGTTGATATCAAATACTTTATGATTCACGGGTAATGCAGTCGAGAGTTTGCCGTCGCTGCTTGCGTTTAGCGTTC
>JACQFG010000120.1 GCA_016200155.1 Planctomycetota bacterium
GCCAATGGGTGAAGACCGACGACGGCTATCGCCTGGAGGGGACTTCGCGAGCATTGCGGCTTCCCCCGAAGACCTATGGCTGGGCGTGGATCACGGGCTGCGTGCTCGGCGGCTTGGTCATCGCCGGCGGCGCGTTCGCCATTTACCGCCGAACGCTCGCTGCCAGGCCGACCGCGGGAGGCTCATCACCATGAAGCGCCTATCCATCAAACGTTGCGGGGTCACTCTGATCGAGGTGCTCGTCGTCGGTGCGGCCGTACTTGCGATGGGAATCAATGCCGGCTTTGCTGGTACAGAAACCTGCGGCACGGCATTCTCCGGCGCGTGCGCCACGAGTTCAATATTTATCGGCGCGGACGAATCCTTGTCGCTTTCCCTGTATCGCGACAAAGGGCCCTACACTTGGGCAAAGGGGACCAAGTATCAGGATCTCGGCAAGGACGATCCGTTCCTGGTGAAGGTCGTCCTGCGCAACCATTCGCAGAAAACGATCGTGCTTGATTTTGAGGTGACCCCGCTGGCCTCCCTGGATTTTGTGATCCGCAAGAACGGGCAAACGGTATCGAAAAAAGGACGGTTTGGGGATGCTTATGTCATTCCTCAGGCCGGCCTGGAACGGGCACGGATCAGCCTGGGGCCCGGCAATGCACACGTCATGCAGGTCAGCATCAAGACCATGCTGCATGCTGACGCTGGTCGCGGACTCTTTCAAGTCATTGCGTCGTTCAGCCACGACGGTACGGAGATTCGGTCAGCTCCCCTGAGGTTGTCCGTGCCGAGGCGGCCGCGCTAGCGGATCAATCTGTCTCCATGGCGCCGGTGCGGTCGGGCGAGATGCGGTGGCACGGTCCCGGCGTTCACGAAAAAAAAGGACACGACCATGAGATCTCGATCCAGTCAACGCTCCGGATTCACCCTGATCGAGGTGCTCGTCGTCGGCGCCATCGTCGCGGTCGTGCTTGGCTTGATCGTGGTCGCCGTCGTGAAGGTGCGCGGCGCCATGGCGAATGCCCAGTGCTCCCACAACCTCAAGGAGATCGGCATCGCCTGCCATGCCACCCATCAGCAGCACAAGCGCATGCCGCCCGCCTTCGGGTTCTATCCGACCAACAATGTATACGACGGCTCCACCGGGCTGGGCAATCTCTTCTTCCACCTGTTGCCCTATCTGCAACACCACGGCCTGTATCAGCAAGCACGCTTCAAATCGGCGACCACGCCGCAACAGAACTTTCTGATCTACACCACGCGGAACGTGCATCAGGTCCAGGTGCCGGTCTACAACTGTCCCAGCGATGGCACGCTGATGCCGGGCATCGATCCGGTGAAGCAGTATGCCCCGAGCAGTTATGCGGCCAACTACCTGGTGTTCGGCAACGTGGACAAGAACTTCATCAGCAAGGACGCGCAGGGCCAGCCCAAGCTCGGCGCCAGCTTCCCCGACGGCATGAGCCAGACGGTCCTGCTCGGCGAGAAATATGCGTCGGCGTGGATCAGCGCCGCGAATAATCAAGGGTGGAGCTACGAGGGCGGCTGCCACTGGGCCTACTTCCACGCCGACTGCCATCACCCGTTCTTCGCCTACTACGAGCCGGCGCCGGCCAGCAGTTACGCGTGGATGGACCCGAAGGCCATCGGCCCGGACAGCCGCTTCCAGGTCCAACCAAAGGCCGCCGGCGGCTGCAACCCGTGCCTCGCCGCCACCGCCCACAACGCCATGAACGTCTGCATGGCCGACGGCAGCGTGCGATCCCTCGCCGCCAGCATCGATCCCGCCGTCTGGTGGGCGTTGGTGACGCCGGCGTCGAACGACAAGCCCGGCGACGGCTGGTGATCGGGCATCCAACAAAAAAAGCCCACGGGGTTCCACGCCCGTGGGCAGCCTCTTCTTGCGTGCACTCTCGCAAACGCCTCAGCGCTCGCTGGCCGTTTGCACGCTGGCGGCATTGAGCGCCGCCGATCCGGCCCCCTGACTGGACTCCAACGTCAACCGCACCACCACCTCGCTGCCCTGGCGGTTTACTTTCAGTTCCACTTGCTGGCCCGGCTGCTTGTGCCACAGGGCCCGCTGCAGATCGAACACATTCGCTATCTTGCGATCGCCGACCAGGCGAATCTCGTCGCCCGATTTCAGCTCCGCCGTCGCGGCCTTGACGATCACGCGCTGCCGCTCGTCGATTACCTTCTCCTCGACCTTGACGCCGAGCTTGACGCCGGAGATTTTCCTGGCATAGCGTTCGAGGAATCCCTGGACGGTGGAGGCGTTGATGGCGAAGGCGATGTTCTGGGCGCCGTCGCGCATGGCGACGTTGATGCCGATGACCTCGCCGTTGATATTGAGGAGCGGCCCGCCGGAGTTGCCGGGGTTGATCGGGGCGTCGTGCTGGATGAGCCCGGTCATGGTAATGTCGTTGGGCATCGGGATCTTGCGATCGAGAGCGCTGAGGATTCCGCGCGAGACGGTGGCGTCGTAGCCGTAGGGGCTGCCGATGGCGAGGACGGTTTCGCCGACCATGAGGTCGTCGGTGGGTCCTAGGTGCAACGCGGTGAGCTTCTTGTTGGTCTTGATCTGGACGATGGCGAGATCGAGGTCGGCATCGGTCATGACGACTTCGCCGGTGGTCTCGGTGCCGTCGTCGAGTCGAATCTTGAGTTCTTTCTTGCCGCCGGTGACATGGCGATTGGTAACCGCGAGGCCGCTCTCATCGACGATGACGCCGGAGCCGACCATATCGCGCTCGCCTTCACGAGGGACGCGGATGGCGATGACGCCGGGCCTGGTTTTCTTGACGGCTTCGGTAACGGGGTTGCTGCGGGAGAACTTGGCGGGCGGGTCGGTGGCGAACGAAAACGGGACCAACATTGCGACCGCCAGAACGGCGGCGCAATACGCGCGGGAAAGCCTCATCTGGGTCATCCTTTCGGCGGCCTGGCGGTCTCCAACGGGCTCGGAGATCCATGGCTTTGCGTCCCCACGTCGCCGTGGGTTTGCCAGTATCGGGGATGTTCGTGAGCAAGTTGTTTGCTCAGCGGAAGCGTAGGTCAGGAAAATCGAAGATGCAAGAAAAATGCGTTATACCGGCAGTAGGGATTGTGCGGGATGTGCGGCCGGAGTAGAATTTTTCAGGCGCGACGAAAGTCGTCCTGGATCGTCTAATATATTAAGGCTACCAATCCCCTCTCGATCGGAGGATTCGATGAAACGCTACTCCCTGCTGGCTCTCGCATTGATGGGAATCCTGGGCGCTGCCTATCATGGCGTGGCGCCGACGTCCAATCCGGTTCAGGCCAATCCGCCGGCAGCTGCTGCGGGCGGACAGCTTCAGGGGGGCTTCGCCAATGCCTTCCAGGGGGAGCTGAAGGTACTCGGCCAGATCAGCACCGAGGAATTCGCGCGGCGCTATCCCAGCTCGGCGAAATATCTGGACGCCTTCCCATGGGACCCGACCACGGCGCAATATTACGATCACCTGCAGCTCGACCCCAACGATCCGAAATCGCAGATCCGCGCCAGGGGCCATCACGCTCAAGCCCTTCGCCAGCAGCTTCAACAGCAGGCGATCCAGAAAGGTGAGGACCCGAAGCTCGTGCCCGAGCGCCCGATGGTCTCCGCGAAGGGGCATTTCGATTTCCGTCTGAACGCCGACGAGCAGGCGAAGTTCAAGAAGAACGGCTTCGTCGTCAGCGAACGCATGGGGGCGGCCAACTTCATCGAGATGTACTATCGCATCTATGCCCGCGACATGCCGGTGTTCGTCTCCTCCGACGCCATCCTGCACGCCTGGCACCATTCCTATGATGCGATGCTCGAAGAAACCGAAACGTTTTATCTTCATCCAAACCTGAACCAGATTCTTTGCGCCATGCACAACAAGCTGCCCGAGGCGCAGAAGGAATACGGCCAGGGCACGCTGCAGAGCAGTGTCAAGGATGCCGACTACTTCCTGACCGTGGCCATTCGCCTCCTGCACGGCGACACGGTGCATTGGCCCACGCACCTCGATCAGGACGCGCGCGTCAACAAGACGCTCAAGGCCTGCGCCGATCTGAAGATGGAAAAGTTCAACCTCTTCGGCCGCGACCGCGAGGTCGATTTCTCGCAATTCAAGGTTCGCGGCCATTACGAGAAGTCGCAGACCCTCGCGCAATATTTCCGGGCGATGATGTGGCTCGGCCGCACCGATCTGCGCGTCGCCGGCTACGGGGGCAATACGTCGGCGCGCGAGATGGGTGCATCGCTGGTGCTCCACGATCTGCTGCAGCGCTCCAAGAAGTTCCAGGACTGGCAGAACTTCGATAACACGATTCAAACCTTCGTCGGCAAGACCGATTCCATGACCTTCGCCCAGCTCGGCGACGTGCTCAAGGAAGCCAAGTTCCAGACCCCGGCCCAGGTCAAGAATGTGGACGACCTCGTCAATCTGCAAAAAGCCGTCCTCGCGTCCAACGCCGGCGTCCAGGAAATTCGCGGCGACATCTTCCAGTCGGGCGAACCGCTGCCGCGCTCGTTCACCTTCCTCGGCCAAAAGTTCGTCGTCGATAGCTGGGCCCTCAACAAGGTCGTCTATGACGATATCCTTTGGGACAACAGGCCTGTCAGACGCAAAATCCCCAGCGGCCTCGACGTGAGCTTCGCCGTCTTCGGCAACAACCAGGTGGTGCCGCAGATCGTCGATCGCATCAACAACCGGGACGGCAATCCGCTCCGCGACGGCATGCCCTATCAGCACAACCTCGCCGCCGTCCGCAACGTGATCGATCGGCTCCCCGAGACGTACTGGGACGAGAACCTCTATACCCAGTGGCTCGGTTCGCTGCGGGAACTGTCGAAGCCGACGACCGATGTGAAGAACCCGCAGGTGATGCAGACGAAAGCCTGGGCCATGAAGTCGCTCAACACGACGATGGCCTCCTGGACGCAGCTTCGCCATGACACGATTCTCTATGCGAAGCAATCGTATGCGTCGGTGAGCTGCTTCTACCCCGCCGGCTATGTCGAGCCGCTGCCCGCCTTCTGGGGCCGCATGGAGAAAATGGCCGGCATGACCGGCAAAATGCTCGGCACGATTCCGTATCCGGAGTCGATGAAGTATCAGAAAGATCGGCAAGCCGAATTCTGCAAGCACTTCGCCACGACGATGGGCACGCTCAAGGCCATCGCCGAGAAGGAATTGGCTCAAAAGGAGCTGAATGCCGAGGAGACCAAGTTCCTGGGCCAGCTCGTCGAAGTCAGCTTCGGCTGCGGCGGCCCGCCCATGTATTACGGCTGGTATCCCCGGCTCTATTATGGAGATCGCGATGACCTGACGCGCTGGGACGCCCTCGTCGCCGACGTTCACACCGATCCAATGTCGGGCGTGCTGCATCAAGGCGTCGGCAATGTTGACCTGATGGTGATCGCCGTCGACAACGGCAAGGACCGCATGCTCTACCTCGGCCCGACCATGAGCCATTACGAATTCGAAGTGGCGGGCGCCAACCGCAAATCGGATTCGGAATGGCGCGCCGACTTGAAGGCCGGCAAGACGCCGCCGCGCCCCGAATGGACGCGCGACTACCTGGCCCCCGGCTTGAACCCGCGCGCGAAGGATTATGTGGATTCGAACAAAAAGGGGAAATAGAAGAAAAAGCGGCACCCGTTCACCACTCTCAAAAACTGTCGTTGCAAGTCATTGTAGCCGCACGCTTTAGCCTGCGGCGATTCTGCACGGCCTTGGCGAACGGCCGCAGGCTAAAGCCTGCGGCTACAATGGCTACAATGACTTGCGACGCTGGCTCGCAAACATGATGAACGGGTACAAAATCGTGAAAAGACAACGGTGTCATGGCCGCTCATGACACCTTTTTGTCTTCATCCCGACGTGCGGCGACGAAAAACATTGGCATCGGAAAGCCGCCGCGGAAGATGAAATCGCGGATCATCCGCCAGCCGCGTCCGGTCAGGAAGGCTTCACGAAACGTCGGTGCGGCCGTCGGGTACAGTTTCAGCCAGCGCAGCACGTCGCGCCGCCTCAGGCCCCAGTAATCCAGACGCGAAGTCTCGACCGTGAAGCCGGCCCCCTTCAGAAGGGCGAACACCTGGTCCGCGTCGAACTTGTGGAAATGGAACGGGTCGATATCGCGCGTCTCGCCGAGCGGGACCGACATCTGGAAGGTTCCGCCCGGGACAAGCAATCGGTGCACCCGGTCGAGAAATCGGGCCGGCTCGTGCAGGTGCTCGACCGTCTCGAATGACACCGCCATGTCGAAACGCTCCGGCCACTCGAACTCCTCGGCATTAGCGCAGATGAACTGCACGCCGGCCGCGGCATAATGGGACTGAGCGTACGCAATGGCGGCCGCGGACAGATCGACGGCAACGACCTGCTGCGCGCCCGCCCGCCCGAGCATCTGGCTGCCGTAGCCGGACCCGCAGGCGATATCGAGCACGCGCTTGCCGCCAATCGATCGAGCGGCCTCCTCATAGCGACGAACGTGGATGTCGAGAATCTGGCGGCTGGCGTCGTCGTTTGCCATTTGCTTGGGGATCAAGCGTTCCCAGGTGGTGGTGAGTTTTGCCTCGGCGGAAACGCTGGCTTGTGCAAGCATCAATGCTCCAGTCAAACGATAATCGTGTCAGGACTGGCGCTCAGTATCCCGCAAATCGCGCGTCGGTACAAGGCCGTTGTTGCCACGGCGGTGTCTCCAGTACTCAACAGCGCGGAGTCGTGATTTTGCAACGGCAATTGCTATCATAACATTTCGCCGCATTTTCGGAGCCGCGCACGGAGCGTACTCGCGGAGTAAGCGATCAGCCTCCGCTTACTGCGCGAGTACGCTCCGTGCGCGGTTCTGACCTTCTGTTTAGGGAAACATCCATGAGTATTCTGGTCGATAAGAGCACGCGCGTCTTGGTTCAGGGCATGGGCAAGGCGGGGTTGTTTCATGCCCAGCAGTGCCGGGATTACGGGACGACGATCGTCGGGGGCGTGTCGCCGGGGAAGGGCGGCAGCGTGAAGGAAGGCTTCCCGCAGTTCAACACGGTACACGAGGCGGTGCGGCAGACGGGGTGCAACGCGACGGTGATCTTCGTGCCGCCACCGGGGGCCGCCGATGCGATCATGGAGGCGGCCGACGCGGGGATCGCGGTGATCATCGCGGTCACCGAGGGGATTCCGGTGCTCGACATGGCGCGGGCGGTGCGCTTCTTGAAGGGGTATCCGAACTGCCGCCTGGTAGGGCCGAACTGTCCGGGGGTGATCACGCCGGGGCAGTGCAAGATCGGCATCATGCCGGGGCACATTCACAAACCCGGGCCGGTCGGCGTCGTGTCGCGCAGCGGCACGCTGACCTACGAGGTCGTGGGACAGCTCACGTCGCGCGGGCTCGGGCAGTCCACGTGCGTCGGCATCGGCGGCGATCCGGTCAACGGTACGA
>JACQFG010000123.1 GCA_016200155.1 Planctomycetota bacterium
CCATGCGCGGCATCGTCGCCGGCAGGACCCACACGTCGCCGGCCATCGCGAACTCGCCGTTGTCGAATCGGCCTTGCCCCTGAGTGACGATCAGCGCTTGCAGCCGGCCGAGGTCGCCCACAGCGAACGCGGACTCCTCTTGCAACTGCTCGATCTCGAAGTACGGACAAGTCACGAGGCGCACGCGGGCATCGGCCGAGCGGATCGGCTTGATCGAGCCCTGGTCCCAGTGGATGCTGGCGAACGATTCCTCGATGTGCAGCGGGCGCGGCTGGCCTTGCGCATCGCGGCGGTTCCAGTCGAAGAGCCGAAACGTCGCATCGCTGGTCTGCTGGATCTCGGCCAGCAAGATGCCGCCGCCCAGAGCGTGCACCGTCCCGGCCGGCAGGAACACCAGATCGCCGGGACGCGGCACGAACGAATGCAGACAATCGACGACGTTGCCCGCGCTCAGCGCATGCCGCAATTGATCCGGTCCGACGCCCGGCTTGAGCCCCGCGTAAATCTTGCTGTCGGGGGCGGCGTCGAGGACGTGCCAGGCTTCCGTCTTTGCCGACTCGCCGGGCCAGAGCTTTTTGACAGCGTCTTCATCGGGATGAACCTGGACGCTCAACCAGTCGTGGGCATCGAGCAGCTTGATGAGCCAGGGAAAGACGGAAAAGCGATCGGCAGCAGAACCGAGCAGCTCGCGGCGATGGTCGAGCATCAGCTGACGCAGCGTGACGCCGAAGAGCGATGCCGTCGCCAGCCGGCTTTGATGCAAGGCGTGATCGCTGACTTCCCACGATTCGCCGTAGGTTTCGTCGGTCGGCAGGTTCTTGCCCAGAAAGCGCGCGATCCCACGTCCGCCCCAGATCATCGGGCGGAAGTATGGTTCGAATCGCAAGGGGAACGCAAGAGTCATGTCCGTCGGCCCGTCCGAGTCCGAGCCTGAGCGCCAGCGAAGGGCACAAGCGGTGCCCTTCGCTGGCGCTCAGGCTCGGACGAGTGTGTTCAGACGAATCTTTTCGAAAAATCCCGCGCAAGTCGTGGGTTTCGCGGCGTTTTGGGTATAACAGATCGCTATCGGCCCGGTCAAGGTAGCTCCGGCCGATCGCCAGGGGAACGGCAAACGAAGCGGTTGTGCGGGTTTTTTCGATGCCCCGGCCGGACTCAAGCCGGGCGGGGGCAAGGATTTTCGGAAAATCAGCTGGCAAAGCGTTTTGGGTTTGGAATACAATATACCGTTGCAGGTTGCGCTGAGCCTATCGGTACCGATCGCTCGGCCGTTTTACACCAGAAGGGGTCTGCAAATGACCAACGTGCGTCGCTTTTTCGCGGTCGTTGTTTTCCTGGGCTTGGCGGGTTCCGTCTCCACGGTGCTACAAGGGCAGCCGGGAGCGAAGGCGACGAAGGCGCCCGGCCTGGCCACGACGCCGCAGGTCACGCCGGCCCGGCAAGTCAGCCAGCTGGCCGACGCGCCGAGCGATTCACGTTTCACCGCCGGGGGCGTCCTCACGTATCAACCGATCAAGGGGGACGCCTACTTCGCGCTGCAGGTGCAGCCGAAGCTGGATGCCGTCCCGCGCCGGCCGCGCGACATCCTCGTCATGATGTCGACCGCCGCCACGCAAGCGGGCCCCAGCTGGATCGCCGGGCATCAGATCGCCGAGAACGTCATCGAGACCGCCAAGGACACCGATCGCGTGTCGCTGTGGACGCTCAACGCCGGCGCCAAGAGCCGCTGCATCAGCAAGGACTTCCGCCTGCCCAAGGAAATGGCCGGCGGCATTTACCTCAAGGACGCTCTCAAGACCTACCGCTCGACGGAAACCCCCCTTGGCGACACCGATCTGAAGACCGCCCTGAACGACGCAGTCAAGAGCTTCGATTCGAACATCGATCGCCAGCGCATCATCCTGTTCCTCGGCGACGGCCTGAGCACCCATGAGGGGTTTGAAGAAAAGGATCGGCTCGCCATCGCCACGGAGATGGTCAAACGCCGAATCGCCTTCTTCCCGGTTCCGCTCGGCGTTCGGCTCAGTCCGACCACGCTGCACGGCCTGGCCAACAGCACCGGCGGCGTCGTGCTGCGCACCGCCATCGAAGAGGAAAAACTCGAAGATGCCTGGCCGCGCTACGAAACGGCTTTCGCGGGCGCCGTCCTTTATGGGGCGGAGATCAAGCTGCCCGCGGGGCTGACCGAGGTGTGCCCGTCCGTCCTGCCGCCGCTGCGTGCCGATCAGCCGACTCTGATTGTTGGCCGCATGGCGAAGGCGCCTGCCAAGATCGATTACACCATCACCGGCACGATCGCCGGCGTCAAGGGAGCGCAAGCGTTGCCGGCGTCCGAGAACGTGCTGGCGGCGAATCTCGACAATTTCTTCCTGGTCGGCCTGGTCGATCAATGGTCGAAGGCCAAGCAATACCCGGCCGTGCTGCGTGCGGACCGCGCCTTGGCCACGACCTATGAGCAAACGCGCTTGCAGCACCAGGAATACCTGGAAGGCGCCCAGTTGGCCCTGGAAGACGGCAACTTCGAAGCCGCCGGCCGACTGTACAAGCAGGCCGCCACGATCGCCCCGACCGACGGCCAGGCCGACGCCGGCCAGAAGATCGTCGATCGCCTCAAGGACGGCACTCTCAAGATCGACGACATCAAACGCGCCCGCGAAAAACGCCCCGGCAAGGCGGATCAGGTTCGCACGGTCGACGGCAAGCCGCGCTGGGACGTCGTCGTCCTTGCCCAGAAGCAAGAGCAGGACGAGAAGCCTGCCGTCAAGAAACCCAACGAGAAAGAGCCGAACATCGCTCCGGAGAACATGCTCAAGGAGCATCTCGCCCGCCAGGCCATCGAGGAGCAGAAGATCGCCAGCGCGGTCGATGACGCCATCCGTCAGGCGACCCGGAACGTCCGCACCGATCCGGACGGCACGGTGGAGATGCTCAAGAACTTGCTGGGCCGAGTCAACGACCATCCCGATCTCGGCGCCCAGGTGCGCGACGCCCTGAAGACGCGATTGCAAGGTCAGCTGCGCGAGGCGGCCACCGAGGCGCGCGGCGTCAAGATGAAGAAGGCCACCGAGACCCAGGCGGCCGCTCACACCGCCGCCACCGTCATCCGCCAGCAGGAACGGCAAGCGTTCGAGGACCGCGTCGATGCCCAGTTCCGCTTGTTCAAGAACCAGATGACCGTCGCCCGCTTCGAGGAACGCAAGAAATACGAGATCATGGATGCGATGGTGGCCATCCAGGACGAGGCTCGCATGAAGGGCTACAAGGTCCCGATGGCGACCAAGGCCATGTACGACATCGCCCTGGCGGCCTATCCGCTGCAGACCTACAACACGCTGATCCGCAAACGCGAGGTCGGCTGGCTGGCGGTGCTCACGCAGATCGAAAAATCACACATTCCCTACGCCGACGAGCCGCCGATCATCTTCCCGCCGCTCGTCACCTGGAAGGCCCTCATCAAGGCCCGCAAGGACAAGTATGAAGTCTCCAGCCTTCCCGACGACGAGAAGGGCCGCGAGGAAGCATCCGCGATTTATCGCATGCTCCAGCAGACGATCGACACGCGCGAGCTGTCCAAGGAAAAGGTCAAGCTGAAAGTCGCCCTCGAGTATTTCTCCGACAAGTTCGGCGGCAAGCTGCCGATCCTCGTCGACAAGGAGGCGTTCGCCGCCGACGGCATGGCCGACGCTCCCGATCCCTACGAAGAAGATGTCATTCTGCCGCCGGTCCCGACCAAGATGGTCATGAACACCGCGCTGCGCCTCATCCTGTCGCAGGTCGGCAAGAACAACAACGCTACCTACGTCATTCGCCGCAGCTTCATCGAGATCACCACCAACAAGCGCTACCTCGAAGACAAGGTCATCCGCATCTATCCCGTCGGCGACCTCGCCATGCCCATCAACGGCGGCCAGCAAGGCGGCGGCATGATGCAAGGCGGCGGCATGATGATGGGCGGCGGCATGATGCAAGGCGGCGGCATGATGATGGGCGGCATGCCCGGCATGATGGGCGGCGGTGGCATGATGATGGGCGGTATGCCCGGCATGATGGGCGGCGGCGGCATGATGATGGGTGGCATGCCCGGCATGATGGGCGGCGGCATGGGCGGCATGCCCGGCATGATGATGGGCGGCATGGGCGGTATGCCCGGCATGATGGGCGGCGGCATGGGCGGCGGTATGATGATGGGCGGCATGGGCGGCATGGGCGGCATGGGCATGCAAATGGGCGCCTTCCAGGGCGCCATGAACGGCTCCCTCGGCGCCGTCGGCGCCACACAGGCCGCCGGCCTCATCAGCCTCATCACCCGCATCGTCGATCCGGGCAACTGGAACCAGCCCCCCATCTTCAATCCCATGATGATGATGATGGGCGGCGGCTTCCCCATGATGGGCGGCTTCCCGATGATGGGCGGCTTCCCCATGATGGGCGGCTTCCCCATGATGGGCGGCGGCATGATGATGGGCGGCATGATGATGGGTAACATGATGGGCATCGGCGCCCTCCCCGATCCGAACGCCAATATCGATCCGCAAACCTCGAACTCCATCGACTTCTTCCCGCCTGCCCTGGCGATCATCGTGCGTGCGCCTTCGCGCATGCACACCTCGATCACCGGCGGCATCGTCGGCGGGCGCGCCAAACGCATCGAGGCGGGCGCGTTCCTCGAAATCGAGAAACGCCAGCTCGCCAGGGCCGACAACAAGAACCCGAACGTCAAGGTCGCACCCGCCATGGGCGACGACAATGACCCGAAGCTCGCCAAGAACGATAAACTCGATCCGACCAAGGTCTGGAACGACGCCTTCGCCAAGGGAGGCATCAACGCCGGGCACGTCATCGCCACGGCCGACTTCCTCTTCGAATCGGGCCAGTTCCAGCACGCGGCCGAGTTCCTCAAGGCCAACCTGCGTTACGGCGTCGTCGCCCGTCCCTGGGTGTTCGAGGCCCTCGCGGTCGCTCTCGAATCCTCGGGCGGCGACAAGGACGAAATTCGGCGTGCCCGGCTGTCGGGCATCGCTCTCGATCCGACCGACGCGCAAGGCTTCATCAGCGCCGCCCGCGCCATGGCCGACCGGGGCGAATTCGACCGCGCGGTCGCATTCAGCAAGCAGGCAGCCATCCTGGCGCCGACCGATTACCATCCGTACGAGAACGCCCTGGCTTACGCCGAGGCGGGCAAGGACGCCAAGGGCATGGAATGGGCCGTCGGCAACCTCGTCAGCCAGGATTGGCCCGTCGATAACCTGGTGCTCCAGCGCACCGCCCAGAAGCGGCTCGAATCGCTGGCGCTCAAGCTCAAGGCCGACAACCGCGGCGCCGAGGCTACCCAGCTCGAAGCTGCCCTCGCCCGCCTCAACCAGCGCGACCTCTCCGTCCAGCTCCTCTGGGAGAACAGCGGCGGCGTCTGCGAGCTGGAGATGAAAGTCAAGGAACCCTCGGGCAGCTTCTGCTCGCTCGACCAGAAACAGTCCCCCGGCGGCGGCATCATGATCGGCTACAACCTCACCGACAAGGATCCCAGCAGCCAGTACGTCGCCGCCCAAGCCTTCAACGGCGACTACGAGATCACCGTGTCACGCATCTACGGCCAGACCCTCGGCAACCGTGCCCGGCTGATCGTCACCACCAATGGCGGCACCAAGCAGGAAGCACGCCGCGTCGAAGTCGTCCAGCTCGACAAGAACCTCAAGTTCAAGGTCACCATGCGGGACGGCCGGCGCACCGAGCTGGCCAGCGTTTCGCCCGCTGCCCAGCAGCCCAAGGAACGGGCCAAGGAGGAACGCGAGGGCACTTCCTTCTACGACCTGCGCGCCATCGCCAACCCGAACTTCTACGGAGCGACCGCGCCGCGCGGCACCACCGCCAGCTGGGGCGCCTCGACCCCGAGCGTCTCGGCGATGGCGGCCAAGGACAGCAAGAACAAGCAGCCCCTCATGCAAAACGCCTACACGCCGACCGGCTCGGGCGTCGCCATGACCGCCCAGGTCCGCATGAACGACCAGCGCGGCTACGACATGGTCATTCGCCCGTTCTTCGATTCCGCCGCCCGCGCCCGACCCGCTCACCTGTCCGCCATCCCCGGCGGCGGCGAGTAACCGGCGCTTCGCGTCAACCACCAACGGCCTCACGATGCGTTCATCGTGAGGCCGTTTTTTTGTTGCAGCATCGTGTTCGTGTCGTCAAAATAGGAACATGAATAGCTTGAAACGCCAATATTGGTTTTCCGGCCTGAAAGGCCGCGTCTGTCAGCTCAGGCCGTCACGCCGGGGCATGGCTCGAACGGCCCTTTCAGGGCCGAACTTTCGCGCGCCGGCGCCTTCCCCAGGCCTGGCGGCCTGGGCTGACAGAAACGGCCTTTCAGGCCGAGAATCAATCCCGGGCATGCGGGTTTCATCACGAATCGTGGTCCATTTAGTTCGCGGCCTGCTGATTGCCGGGCTGCTCGCGTCGATGCTGTTCGCGCACGGTTGTCATGGCGATGAGGACAATGAACTGTTCAGCGCATGCGTGGAATGGCTCGGGAAATGACGGGCGCAAATGGCCCGCCATGAATGGCGGGCTAATTGGGTATCATTCGCAATCGTGGCAGGACTCGGCCGATTGCTCCGTCACCCATAACGCCAGCTCCTCGGCGCTGAGGCGATTGGGCAGGACGCATTCGTGCAGCCAGCCGCCTTCCTGGGGGACCGACCACATCACGCGCACCAGCAGCGTCTTGGTGCCGCATTCGTGCAGAGGCTCGATCGCCAGCAGCGTCTGCTCCGGCAGGGCCCGTTCCAGGTGCAAGCACAGGCCGCTCGCGGAGATGTCGCGCACGCGGGCGAACTCGTCGACCCCGTCCTCGTCGCTCTCGGAGCGCACCCGCGCGGGCCGATCGCACACGACCCGCGCCGTCGCCCGGCGTTCGAGCACCTTCGCCTGGGCCAGCTCCACCTCGAGTTCCGAGTCGCGCATCTGGTGATGCACGATGCGGTTCTTGCCCGCCTTCTTGGCTTGATACATCAGCTCGTCCACGCGGCGAACCATGGCATCGACGTCGCAGATCGGCTCGGGAAACGTCATGGCGCCGATGCTCAGCGTCACCGGCCACTGCTTGCGGCCCATCTGCTGATTGAAGCAAGCCTGGATGCGTTCGAGGATGGCGCGGGCATCTTCTTCGCTGGCCTCGGGCAGCAAGAGGGCAAATTCGTCGCCGCCCAGCCGGGCCAAGAGGTCGGTGCCGCGGATGTTGTGATGGATCGTCCGCACCAGGTCGCACAGGGCCTCGTCGCCGGCGGAGTGCCCCAGCTTGTCGTTTAGCCATTTGAAGTTGTCGAGGTCGAGGTAGGCCAGCGTCAACGGCTGGCGGGTCCGCAGCAGACGCGCCACGGTCTGGCTGACGGTTTCATAAAACGTTCGGCCATTGGCGGCGCCGGTGAGCGGATCGGAGCGGGCGAGTTTCTTCTCGAAAAAGAGGCTCAGGCGCAAGCGCGACAGCAAGCTGGAGGTGATGACGAAGATGCCGAACCGGGCCGTGCCGTTCCACAGCTGGATGACGGGGGCGGCGGTCGACCCGCCCGCGATTTCCACGAATTGCCAGCTCAAGGCACATGCCATCGACAGCAGGATCCCCTGGGCGAAGCCGCCCCACCAGGCCCCGACGGCGATCGGCACCAGGTAGAAGATGGCAAACGACAGTTCCGGCCCCATCAGGTAATCGAAGCCTGCGATTACCGCGACCAGCGCAAAGCCCCCCGCCGCCAGCACGAGCCCGCGCCAGCCCTCGACGAACACCCGGCTCGCCAGTTCGCCGCGATCCTTGCCGAGAATCAGCGGCGAATCCACGCGGACCGGTGAGCGAGGCAATGAAGCAGGTTCGGCGATCATTGGGGTATTCCATGGCGCCCGCGTCGGGCTAGTTCCTGCTGAACCATAGCATTTGTGTTTCCCCCGTGCCGGACTCCGCCCGAAAAGTTGTCAAATTGTACGGCGGCGTACTGACTGGGTGTATACCTCGCTTATACCGCGGCAGTGCCTCCGCTTGACAAATGTGGCGTTGTAGAACGGAATTCATTCCGTTCGCAACTTAACCACGGATTGCACGGATGACACGGATGGGGGGAAAATGCCTCGGTAGTATTTCCCATCCGTGTTATTCGGGTAATCCGTGGTTGTATTGGGATTGCTGCAAACCATGTCGTGCACCCCCGGCACGCTGAACGCGCACTTCGCACTTGACGTGCCGACATATCGTCGCTATATCCCCTCGCCTAACTGTGCGAACTTGAATGAAAATGTTCGACTGGAGTTGCCGTTCGCTGGGGGTCTGTGCCTTGGGGAAAAGGCGCAGACGGCGTGCGGCGCGGGTTGGCATTCGCGGGGCGATCCAAAGGAGGCCAGGGGTGGCTACACAAAAGTTGCAATCGGCTCGGGGGCTCATCCGGCACGGCGCATGGTCGGCGCTCGCGCTCGGCATCGTCCTGATCTCGGCCCATCTCGGCCGGGCCCAGCAGGACCCGCCCGGCAGTCCCGTGCAGACGCGCGAGACGCTTCGGCAAGCCATCGACCTCTACAAGGGCCAGGACTACGAGAAGGCCGCTCAGTACTTCTCGTATGTCCAGTCGATGCAGCAAACGCTGTCGACGGAGGACCGCAAGGACCTGGCGAACTTCAGCAATTCCAATGCGACCGCCCTGCGCGGCCGACAGGACGGCGCTGCCCAGATTCGCCTCGCGGACGCCGCGCTCAAGGAAAATCGCCCGCAGGAGGCCGCCAACCTGCTCAAGTCGCTCAACGCCAACCCGTATCTGGGTCAGGCCGAACGGCAGCAGGTGAGCGAGCTGAACAAAAAACAACAGGCCGCGTCGCCGAACGGCGCGGCGGCGCCGGGCAAGAGCGACGTCAAGTCGCTGCTCGCCGCGGGCCGCGCCGCCCTGCAGCAGGGCGACCTGGCGACGGCGAAAGCGCTGGCCGAGAAGGCCGACAAGGCCAGCTCGGTGATGCCCAGCTGGGTGCAGTGGTGGAACGACTCGCCCGCCAAGCTGCGCCGCGACATTCAGACCGCCGAGGCCAAGCTCCCGCCGGCGAATCCGCCCGAGGCCGGCCGGCAGCCGGGCCCGGAGCCGGTCAGCGCGACCTCGAAGCTCATGAGCTTCCTCCCCTTCGGCGGCGGTTCGACGCCGGCCAAGAAGGACCCCGCTTCATCTCGCGCCGATGAAATGATCGTCCGCCAGATCATCAAGGACGGCTTCTTCTTCCTCGAACAGGCCAACGAGCCCGAAAAGGCTCAGTTCATCGCCCTCAAGGCCAAGGAGAAAGTCAAGGAACTCAACATCACCTTCAGCCCCGGCGAACGCACGCCCGACGATTTGCTCGAAGCGATCCAGCGCCGCACCGGCGCCGCTGCTGCGGTCAATCCCGCGCCGAAGATCGAGCCCAAGTCCGAGCCGCTGCCGCAGAGCAACGATCCGCGCGTCCTGCTCAAGCATGGCCGAACGATGCTGGAAAAGAAGAAGTTCGACGATGCCGAGAAGGCGTGCAGCAAGGCCCAGGCGAGCAAGGCGAGCTGGGGCCTGTTCGAGGACAACCCCGACAAGCTCCGCCGCGACATCCAGAAGCTGCGCCAGTCGCACGACCGCGATGAATCGGTCCGCCTGCTCGTCGAGGCCCGCAAGCTCCTCGCCGCCGGCAGCTTCGACGAGGCCGAGAAGAAGGCCTACAAGGCCCAGCAGCTGCATGGTCCCTACGGCGTCTTCGATTTCGGCGATCGCCCCACCAAGCTGATCGAGGAGATCAACCGCGCCAAGCTCGCCAAGGGGCCGAGCAATCCCAACGACAAACAAATCACTCGCAAGGACGACCCGAACGCCAAGAAGGTCGGCATTCCGTTCGACCCGCCCGCGGCCGACTCTAGCGCGAACAAGAACCGCGCCGTCGTCATGGTCCGCGAGGCCCGCGAGCTGGAACGCCAGGGGCAGCTCTATGAAGCCCGGCTGAAAGCCAGCGAGGCCCGCGTCCTCAAGGCGACGTTCCTGCCCGACGAGGATTCGCCCGACGCCGTCCTGTGGAGCCTGTCCGCCAAGTGCGATCGGCAAATCGTGACCCACCTGCAGACGGCACTGCAGCATGCCAGCAACGCCGACGATGCCCAGCGTTTCCAGAAAGCCCAGGAGCACATCCTCGCCGCCCGCAAACTCGCCCATGCGTTCGAACTCGATCCGGGCCGCATCGATCAAACCGCGCATCAGCTCCAGCAGGCCGCCAACACCGGCCGACCGATCGCGCAGGCCGGCGGCATCGGCATCGGCGCCGCTCCGATCCCCGTCGACGTCAGCACCGGCGATCCCCAGAAGGACGCCGTTCGCCAGGAAGCACGCAAACGGCTCCAGCACGCCCAGATGGAATTGGCCGCCGGCAAGTACGCTCAGGCGCGCGTCATGGCCGAGGCGCTCTACAAGGAAGAATTCGGCATCCAGAAGGACGTGCTCGCCCTGATCCGCTCGATCAGCGCCGAGGAGTACAACCAGCACGTTCTCGAGGCCCGGCGCAACTTCGACGCCGGCCTGGACGCTTTCCGCAACCAGGAACATCGCAAGGCGCTGTTCCTGTTCCAGGCGATCGACACCACGATGCTGCCGGAGCACTGCCAGGCGCGCCTGCGCGACATCATGGCCACCCGCGACATGAACATCGTCGCCCAGGCTCAGACCAAGGAGATGATCAAGGGCGGCACGATCATCGAGCAGAAGACGCAGATCGATCCGCCCGGCGCCGGGGCCAAGAGGGACGCCCTGGACGAATACAAGGCGATCGAGGCGGTCAAGGTGCAAGAAATGCGCACGCGCGGCCAGGAGGCGCTGCGGACCGCGCATGCCATGTTCAACGCCAAGCCGGCCCAGAAGGAAGAAGCCGTCAAGGTGCTCAAGCAGTACGTCGAGCAGGTCAACCTCTACCAGTTCGACCCGGCCAAGGCGGCCGAGCTGCGCCGCTTCCCGGAAGCCCGCATCCAGCAGTACCAGACCGACATCGCCGACGACAAGCTGGTCGGCGCCCAGAAGAACAGCCGATTCGTCGTCTATCACGACGAGAACGGCAGGCAGCGGGAAATTCACGACAAGCAGGTCGACATGGCCGAGAAGATGAAGGTCGTCCATGAGATGCTCAAGCAGAACAAGCTCAAGGAGGCCGAGGCCGAGCTGCGCAAGCTGCGCGAGATCGATCCCGAGAACACCGCCATCCTCGCGGCCCTGCACATCGCCGTCAACAAGCGGAATCAGGAAGACTACGACCGCACCACGCACAAGAACGAGAAGGCATTCCTCGACCTGCTCAACCACGGCCTGGGCGATATGGCGTCCATGGAAAAGCCCGTGACGTTCGGCCCCGGCACGAAAAGCGCCCGGCCGAAGGGCGAAGGCCAGGGTATCGCGCATCCGCTCAGCGATCCGCGCGAACAGCAGATCGAATATCGCCTGCGGCAGCCGATCAGCCTGAACTTCCGCAACGTCCCGCTCGAACAGGCGATCAAGGACCTCGGCGCCGCCAGCGGGTTGCCGGTCGTGCTGGATTATCGCGCCTTGCAAGAGGACAACGTCCGCCTCGATGCGCCGCTGAACATCGACGTTCCCAACATCAGCATGAAATCAGCCCTGAATATCATGCTCGATCAGGTCAAGCTGACCTATGCGATCAAGAACCAGGTGCTGATGATCACGACGCACAAGGAAACTTCGGGCCGGCTCGTCCGCGTGACGTATCCGGTGGCGGACCTGATCGTGATCGTGCCGGATCATCCGTTGCCGGACGTTTACAACATCCAGAAGTGCCTGGAGCGTTCGATGCAGCCGTCGCCGTACTTCAACAACTTCGCGTCGACGCCGGCCTTCCCGATGAGCCCGGGCGAAACGGTCAGCTCACACAGCGAAGGCCTGGGCGGCGCGTTCGGCGGCCGCTATCCTCCGGGGATGCACGGTCAAAATGGCCAGCAGAGCCCGGCCCAGAAGGACCGCAGCAAGGACGCCATGGCCGAGATCCTCAAGGAACTCCTCCAGAATACCGTGCAGAAGAACACGTGGGAGTCGATGGGGGGCAACGGCAGCATCCAGTACTTCCCCTTCGGCATGGCGATGGTCATCAATCAAACGCAGGAAGTGCAGGAAGAAGTGGCCCTGCTGCTGGCCACGCTGCGGCGCTTGCAGGACTTGCAGGTGTCGGTCGAGCTGCGGGCCGTGCTCGTGTCGGAAACGTTCTTCGAGCGCATCGGCGTCGATTTCGACATGAACATCCGCACGCCGACGAATCGCCGCGAGCCGGACCTGGTCACCGGCAGCTTCGTGCCCGCGCCGTTCATCAACCGCACGGGAGCGGGCTTCAGCCGGCTCATCTCTGGCATGACGAACGCCGGCACGCTGACGCCCGATCTGAGCATTCCGATCCGCAACAGCTCGTTCAACTACACGACGCCGCTGTTTGGCGGGTACACGCCGGAGGCCGGCCTGTCGCTGGGCCTGGCGTTCCTGAGCGACATCCAGGTGTTCATGTTCCTGGAAGCCGTTCAAGGCGATCGCCGAGCCCACATCATGCAGGCCCCGAAGCTGACCGTGTTCAACGGCCAGACGGCCTTCATCGGCGGGTTCTCGCTGCGGCCCACGGTGACCAGCCTGGCGCCGACGCTGCTGGGCAACAATCAGACCGTGCTCCTGCCGGTGCCCAACCAGATGTCGTTCGGTCTTGGCTTCCAGGTGCAGCCGGTGGTATCGCCCGATCGCCGCTTCATCCGCTTGAACGTGACGCCGCAAGCCGGTGCAGGCACGCAGGACCCGGCCGGTGCGATGGTGCTGGCATTCCCGGGCTCGAATCCGGGCCAGTTCTCGCCGCCTGCCGCGGGCGCGCAGCCGTTCTTCGCCAACAATCCGATGTCGGTGAACATCATCCCGTTGACGACCACCGTGCAGGTCGCCAACACCACGGTCAACGTGCCCGACGGCGGCACCGTGCTGCTGGGCGGCTTCAAGTTCCTCGCCGAGGAACGCACCGAGTACGGCCCGCCCGTCTTGAGCAAGATCCCGTACCTGAGCCGGCTCTTCCGCAACGTCGGCTGGTCGCGCGACGGTTCGACGCTGATCTACCTCGTGACCGCTCGCGTCATCATGGTGCAGGAAGAGGAACGATTGTTCCTGGGTGAGATTGAGCCGATCCCAGGACGGTAACGTAATGCCGCTTGCGGCTTAGCGTTTGCATGGTGTCGCGCGAACGCTAAGCCGCAAGCGGCCGGAGGGTTTCTGATGAAACGATGGTTCTGGCTGCTCTCGATGCTGACGATTGCCCTCGGCGTGGTGACGACGCGGGCCCAGGTGCCGGGCGGCAAGGGGCCGGCGGACGTGGGGCCGGGCGACGGCGGGGCGACGCTCAAGCTGCCGGGCCTGGAGCCGACGGCGCCGGGTAATGCGGGTGGCGCCAAGCCGGTGGTCATCCCCGATTATCTGAAGGGCAAGGTCTCCGCGTTTCCGACGCCGGCGAAGGGCTCAACGCCAATCGCTCTGCCGGCGTCCAACAACACCGACATCAACAAGGACATCGAGATCACGCCGCAGGCCGGGCAGTGGATGATCTTCGTGATGGCCTACGGCGGCGACAACGCCCCGCAGATGGCCCGCAAGTTCGCCCTCGCCCTGCGCGAGACCTACAAGCTCAACGCCTATGTCTTCAATTACGGCGCCAAGGAGAAACAGGCCGAGTACGAGCGCGTTCAGAAGATTCGTCAGGAGCAGATCGACGAGATGCGCAAAGCCGGCATCCGCGGCGAGATCCCGTTCCGCGTCGCCACCATGAAAATCGAAGAGCAGACCGGCGTCCTCATCGGCGGCTATCGCACCTTCGACGAGGCCAGCAACGATCTGAAGAATCGCATCAAAAAACTGAACCCCGAACCGCTCAAGGGCAAGGTCGATCTCGACATGTGGTTCATCTCGAACGTAAAGGTCGATCGCAATACCAAGAAGGTTGACAAGGTGGACCTCGAGGATCTGCCGGGTCTCGGCTACGTCAACCCGTTCAGGCGCGCCTTTCCGGCGCGCAACCCGTCGTTGCCCAAGGAGAACTCGGGGCCGAGCGCCGAAGAGGATTACAAGTTCTTGCAGCTTCTCAATCGCGAGGAACCATACACGCTGCTGCAGTGCAAAAAGCCGCTCACGCTTGCGGTCGTCCAGTTCAACATGCAGACCAAGGCCGTCGCCAATGCCAAGGAAGCGAGCGGTTTTCTCGACCGATTCCAGCGCGGCCTGGTTCGCTTTGGCCAGGAGTGGCAGGACGTCGCCGCCCAGAACGCCCACGCGCTGGCGAAAGAATTGCGCAAGGCCGGACTTGAGGAGGCGTACGTGCTGCATTGTCAAAATTGCAGCTTCGTGACCATCGGCGCCTTCGATCGGATCGACGATCCGCGCCTGGTGGCGATGCAAAATTGGCTCGAGACCTATTTCAAACATCCAGCCTTCGCGCAGAACCGCGTACCGTTGTTCCCGCGCGCGATCCCGATGCCGGTGCCGACGATCCAGGGCATCAAGATGCCGTCGTGATCGTTCGCACGAGTCCGCAGCGCCAGCAAGGGCTGTCCCTTGCTGGCGCTGCGGGCTCGTATCGCGATCCCCACAGCAAAAAATCTTTGCAGAATCTTTTTTCATCTTCCCCGCCGCGTTGATACCATGTTCATGGTCCTCTTGTGAACCATCCATCATGGAAGCAACGCCATGCACCACGAAGTCTTGAGCCTGATCCTCGGCGGCGGCCGCGGCACGCGCCTCTACCCCCTCACCATGCTCCGCAGCAAACCCGCGGTGCCCATCGGCGGCAAGTATCGCCTCATCGATATCCCGATCAGCAACTGCATCAACAGCGAATGCCACCGCATCTACGTCCTCACGCAGTTCCTCAGCGTCAGCCTGCACCGGCATATCTCGAACACCTACAAGTTCGACCCGTTCAGCAAGGGCTTCGTCGAGATCCTTGCCGCCCAGCAAACCAACGAGGCCTCCGACTGGTATCAGGGCACCGCCGACGCTGTGCGCCAGAACATCCGCTACGTCCATGAAGACCCCTGCCGCGATGTGCTCATTCTCTCGGGCGATCAGCTTTATCGCATGGACTATCGGCAGCTTCTTAAGACGCATCGCGACAGCAACGCCGAGGCGACGATTGCCGTCATGCCGGTGCGCGAGGAGCAGACGCACGCGCTGGGCCTGCTCAGCGCCGATGACACGGGCCGGGTGACGAGTTTCGTCGAGAAGCCGCAGACTGCCGCCGGGCGCGCGCCGGTGAAGATGAGCGAGGCGTGGATGAAGCAGCGCGGCATCGCCAGCCAGGGCCGGCATTACCTGGCCAGCATGGGCATCTACGCCTTCCAGCGCGACACCCTCGTCCAGCTCCTCAACGCCCCGCCGCTCGCCACCGATTTCGGCAAGGACATCTTCCCGCGCAGCCTGCAATCGCACCGCGTCCACGCCCATCTCTTCGACGGCTACTGGGAAGACGTCGGCACCGTGAAGTCGTACCACGAAGCCAACGTCGCTTTGACCGCGGACGACCCGTCGTTCGTCTTCCACGCGCCGGAGGGGGTCATCTACACGCGCATGCGCTACCTGCCCGCCTCGCGCATCAGCCAATCTACCCTCGACCATGCCCTCATCAGCGACGGCTGCGTCATCGGCGCCGGCACGAAGATCGTCCACAGCGTCGTCGGCGTCCGCACCCAGATCGGCAAGAACGTCGTCCTCAAGAACAGCGTCGTCATCGGCGCCGACGCCTACGAGACCGCTCACGAAAAAGCCGAGAACGTGCGCCGCGGTCTGCCCCACATCGGCATCGGCGACGACAGCGTCATCGAAAACGCCATCCTCGACAAGGACGCCCGCGTCGGCGCCAACGTCCGCCTGTGCAACCAGGACAACATCAAGAACGGCGAAGGCCCCAACTTCGTCATCCGCGACGGCGTCGTCGTCATCCCCCGCAGCGCGATTGTGCTCGACGGAACGGTGATCTAACCCGCTTGCGGCTTAGCGTTCGCGCGGCGCCGCGCGAAC
>JACQFG010000127.1 GCA_016200155.1 Planctomycetota bacterium
TTCGGCCGGCATCTGGCCTCAGCTTTCGAACTCGCCGCTCGACTTCGCGTACATCCCGTCCGCCATGGGGCATGGGCCGAGCCTGGGCCTCGGGCTTGCGTTGGCCCAGCCGGAGCGCGGCGTCATCGTCCTCAACGGCGACGGCTGTGCTCTCATGAGCCTCGGCAATCTGGTCACGCTTGCCCATCATCCCGCCAACATGCACGTCGTCATCCTCGATAACGGACACTACGAGGTCACCGGCGGCCAACCGCACGCCGGCACCGGCCACGTCGATTTGGCAGCCATGGCACACGCCGCGGGCATTGGCCGAACATACACATTTTCAACGCTGGCCGAATGGCAAACGGGAGCCGCGCAGGCGTTCGGCGGGTCGGGGCCAGTCGTCATTCATCTCAAGGTGGAAGCGCTGCTGGGCCAAAAGACGCCCAAGCCGCCGCGGCCGATGGCGGAGCAGATTCGCCGGCTTCAGGACGCGCTGGGCGCGGCCGGCTAGAAATCGCCGCTTGCGGCTTAGCGTTCACATGACGCGAACGCTAAGCCGCAAGCGGCGATTCATAAACTAATCCACATGACCCCGGACGACGAAATCTGGATGCGCCGCGCCTTGCAGCTCGCAGAGCAAGGTCGAGGCCGCGTCGAGCCGAACCCGCTCGTCGGCGCGGTGATCGTGCGCGACGGCAAGATCGTCGGCGAGGGCTGGCATCAGCAGTACGGCCAGGCACACGCCGAGGTCCACGCGCTGGCGGCGGCCGGCGACGCTGCGCGCGGCGCCACGCTGAACGTCACGCTGGAGCCGTGCTGCCACCATGGCAAGACGCCGCCCTGCACCGACGCGATTATTCGTGCCGGCATCGCGCGGGTGGTCCCCGCTCTGGAAGATCAATTCCCGCAAGTCGCCGGGCAAGGAGCTGCGACCTTGCGACAGGCCGGGATTGCCGTCGAGTTCGGCGTTTGCGCCTTGGCAGCGCGCCGGCAGAATGCTCCCTATCTCAAGCTGCTCGCCACGGGCCGGCCCTACGTTCACGCCAAGTGGGCGATGTCGCTCGACGGCAAGATCGCCACGAAGACCGGCGACTCCAAATGGATCAGCAACGAGACCTCGCGCCGCCGCGTCCACGAATTGCGCGGCCGCATGGACGGCATCCTCGTCGGCATCGGCACGGCGCTCGCCGACGACCCGCTCCTGACCGCGCGCCCGGCCGGATCCCGCACCGCTTGCCGGGTGGTCCTCGACAGCCACGGCCGGTTGCCGATCGATTCGCAACTGGTGCGCACGGCTCGCCAGGTTCCGACGCTAATCGCGACGACGCGCGAAGCCGCGACCTTGAGCGCCGCCGGCTGCGAGGTGCTCGTGCTGCCGCCCGATGACGCCGGCCGACCCGATATCATGAAATTGCTGGACGAACTCGGCCGACGCCGTTGGACCAACCTGCTCGTCGAGGGGGGGTCGGCCGTGCTCGGCAGGTTCTTCGATTGCGACACGGTGGACGAGGCCCACGTCTTCGTCGCGCCGAAGCTGATCGGCGCCGTTGATGCGAAGTCGCCCGTCGCCGGCCGTGGTGTCGAAACGATCGCCGACAGCGCCCGGTGGATCACCGACACGATCGAGAACCTCGACGGCGATGTTTACTTGCGCTGTATTCGCGCCAGGCCGCCGCTTGCGGCTTAGCGTTCGCTTGGCGCGGCGCGAACGCTAAGCCGCAAGCGGCAGAATTCTGATGGCTCATGCGCAACTTCAAACTTCTCCTGAGCTACGACGGCACCGACTTCCAGGGCTGGCAGACGCAGCCGGGGTATCGCACGGTACAGGAAACGCTCGAAACGGCCCTGTGTGCCTTGACCGGCGAGACGAAGATCCGCGTCAATGCCAGCGGCCGGACCGATGCGGGCGTTCACGCGCTTGGCCAGGTCGTCAATTTCTACAGCGCCATGCACGTGCCGTTCTTCAAGCTGCTCGGCGCCATCAACGCGCATCTGCCGGACGATATCGTCGTGCGATCCGTCGAGGAAATGCCGCAAGCGTTTGACGCAAACCGCGACGCGATCCGCAAGCTGTATCGCTATGTCATTCACGATGGGCCCGTGCCGAGTCCGTTCCTGCGCAAATATTGCTGTCAGACGAAACGTCCGCTCGATGCGGCAGCGATGGCGCGGGCGGCGGCGGTGCTGCAAGGCCGGCATGACTTTCACAGCTTTGAGACTGAATGGCCCAACCGCAATTCGAGCGTGCGGACGATCACGCACCTTAGCGTCAACCGGGCGGGCGAGTACATCTGGATCGACGTGGAAGCGGACGGTTTCCTGTACAATATGGTGCGCACGATCGCCGGCACGCTGATGCACGTCGGCCGCGGTCATTGGCCGGAATCGAAGGTCGCGGAGATTCTCCAGGCCGAGGACCGCGCCCAGGCCGGTCCGACCGCGCCGGCGCAAGGCTTGTTCCTGATGCGCGTGACCTATTGATCCGATCTTCGTTTAGCGCCCGCGCGAAAGTTTCCGATGCAGTATCCACCTCAACTTGAGATCGTGCCGCTGACGGCTGTGCGGCACAAAACCGTGCGCGTGCCGGGATCGAAGAGCATCACCAATCGCGCCCTGGTGCTGGCAGCGCTGACGGCGGACAAGCAGGGCACGCTGCTCGAAGGCGCATTGCAATGCGAGGACACCGAGGTCATGGTCGCGTGCCTGCGCCAGCTCGGCTTCTACGTCGCTGCCGAATGGCACGTCGGGTGCCTGCGCGTCGCCAGCGATCATCCTGACCGGCGGATTCCCGCGGCGTCCGCCGATCTGTTCGTAGCCAACTCCGGCACCACCATGCGCTTCCTGACGGCCATGGTCGGGCTCGGCAACGGCCGCTACCGGCTCGACGGCGTCCCACGCATGCGCGAACGCCCCATCGAAGATCTGCTCGATGCCTTGAACCAGCTCGGCGTCAACGCGGTCAGCGAGAACCGCAGCGGCTGGCCGCCCGTCGCCATCGAGACGCGCGGCCTTGACGGCGGCGCGGTGCGCATTCGCGGCGGCACCAGCAGCCAGTTCCTCAGCGGCGTGTTGATGGCCGCCCCATTCGCGCGCGGCGATCTCTTGATCGAGCTCGATGGCCCCCTCGTCTCCATCCCTTACGTCACGATGACCGTGGCGATGATGCGGCAATTTGGCTTGACGATCGACGCCGATATTCCCGGCCGATTTCGCGTTCCAGCGCCGCAAAAGCTGATGACACTACTCACCTACCCCATCGAACCCGACGCTTCGGCCGCCAGCTATTTCTTCGGCGCTGCCGCGATCACCGGCGGTTCGATCCAGGTCGCCGGACTTTCCTCGCGATCGCTGCAAGGCGACGTGCGGTTCGTCGATGTCCTCGAACGCATGGGCTGCCGGATCGAGCGGGCTCTTGATGCGATCACCGTCCACGGCGGCCCCTTGCATGGCATCGACGTCGACATGAACGACATCAGCGACACCGTGATGACGCTCGCCGCCGTCGCCTGTTTCGCGCAGGGGCCGACGATGATCCGCAACGTGGCCCACATTCGCCACAAGGAGACCGATCGGCTCACCGCCCTGGCGACGGAGCTGCGCCGCATCGGCGCCACCGTGGACGAACGCGCTGACGGCTTGACGATTACCCCTGGCCCCTTGCACGACGCGGTCGTCCAGACGTACAACGACCATCGCATGGCCATGAGCCTGGCCCTGGTCGGCTTGAAGGTCCCCGGCATCGTCATCGACAACCCGGCTTGCGTCGCCAAGACGTATCCGCGCTTTTTCGACGACCTGGAGGCGTTGCGATGATCGACTTCGTGCAGTACCTGAGCCCGAAGCGCAAGCGAGGGATTCTCGTTGATCCCTCGCTTGCGCTTCGGGCTCAGATCATGGTGCTCCTGATCGCATTGACGGGATCCACCGCCCGTGCCGATCTCGACCCCGAGACGAAGAAGCCCTACCAACTGCAGATCGTCCTGCGGGTCGGCGGCAATCGCGTGATCACGCCGCTGTTTCAGGAACAACTGCAGCGCGACGTGCAGAACCAGCTCAAGATCGCGTTCGGCGAACTCGCGCGCATCGAGGTCGTCCGCGAGCATCCCCTGCTGCGCGACATCGACGACAAGGGGCTCACCACTGCCGTCGAAAGCTGGGACTCCCTGTCCGACCACACGACGCATTTCGTGCTGCTCGATTATGCGGATGGTTCCTATCAGATCCAGACGCGCTTTCATGACGGCACGAGCGGCTTGCCGGGCGCCCTGACGCAACGAAAGCAGACGACCGATCGCCAAAACGTCGCAGCAACCATCGTCCAGCTCGTCGAAACGTCCTTTAGCCCGGTCGGCACCATCACTGCAATTGCTGCCGGCGGCAAGGAAGCGACGCTCAAGCTGCAAGGCGGCGAACTCGGCGTCTCGCTCGATCGCTGGGTCAAGCGAGGCCACGTTTTCGCCGTCAGCAAGCTCGTCGGCGAAGGGGGACGCCAGCGTGCCGAGCGTATCGAATGGGCGCTGCTGGAAGTCGTCGATGGCCCGACCGCGGGGACCTGCAAATGCCGATACTGGCGTCGCTACGAGGAGGACGCGCTGACCACGGCTCCCGGTACGCTCGGCTTTCGCGCCCTGCACTTGCCCACTGTCGCGGCGCCGGTGAAGCTACATCTGCTGACCGAGACCGACGCCCGGCCGGCGCCGAAGCTGACGCCCATCAAGGATGTCGATGTATTCGCGCAGCGGGGCGGCAGCGGCAAGAACGAAAAACTCACGCTCGACCGCAACGGGCTGGCAACCTCGGCGAAGCCCTTTGCCCATTTTGCGATCGTGCAGGTCCTTTCCACCGACAAGGTGCGGGCCGAGTTCCCCGTCGAGATCATCGCCGGACGCACGGCGGTCGCGCGCATCCCGGCTCAGACCGGTCGCGAGTCGCTCTCCCTGACCGTGCAGCGCGACGCCTGGGTCAACCGCGTCTACGATAATATTCGCATATCCACCGAGCGCGAACACGACCTGGCGCGCCTGCTCAATCAATCGCTCGATGCCGCCCTGCAAGCAGCACGCGGCAGCCTGCCGATCCTCGAAGGCGAAGTCAAGTACCTCGAGCGCGAACGCAATGACCTCGAGCGCCGCGCCCGCGACAAGAAGCAGCCATGCGACCTTGGTGAAGGGGAGAAGCAACTGGAGGAACTGCGCAAGCAAGCTGTGGACCTCAAGGCTTTCGTCGAGCGCATCGACGGCGTGGTCAAGACATCCGCCGGCGACGACCGCGAACTCGGCCTGCTCAAGCTGATCGAGCGCGCCCAGCTTCTCGAACTCGATGCCGATTTCGACGCCGCGATTCGGCTCTTCGACCAGGCCGTACAGGCGGCCCCCGGTCGAACGGCCAAGATCCAGGCCCATCTCGATCAGCTGAAAAAGGCCTGGGCCGTCAAGGACGACGAGCACGCCAAGGCTCGCGCGTTCGTTTATCAGACCTGGCCGACGCTCGACAGCGCCGGCCTGTTCAAGAACAAGGACGAAGCCAAGAAAGCCCTGGCCGCGTGCCGCGCTGCCCAGGACAAGTTGACGCCGCAGAAGTTCCTGCGCGTCAATATCGCGCACACGGCAAGCTTGAAGAAGGAACTCGAAACGCTGAAGCGCCGCGACACCGAGGACAACCGCAACCGCGCCAAGGCGCTCGTCCAGGTCACCGAGATCCTGCGCGAGCTGCACGCCGAAGCTTCGTTGCTCGCCGGGCCGCGCAAGGAATAGCGTGATGCCGATGGATGGGAGAGTTTTTCGTGGTGCAGGCGGCTCGCCTGCACATGTCGCTCGTCGATTGATGGGACGTGCAGGCGAGCCGCCTACACCACGAAAATTCGCGCATCCGATTTTGAATCACCATCCCATCCATGGTCCACACGACCTAAGCCGCAAGCGGCAAAATCCAAATTCTGTTGCTTTTCTTGTTGACGTAGGATTCACCCCTCCTTCATAATAGGATAATCTCTGGCCTCCCCACGGATGGAGGAGCCTGTGGCCGTTCGCGGAACGGTCCGAATTGGTTCCACGGATGGGGGTGGTTGCGACACAAGCGAACGGCCCGCGAGAAATCGTCGTCGTTTGCCGTGGGAATGCGTCAACCGCCGAAACTGTACCGAGCAACAAAGATGTTCATGACGCTATTGGGTTTCTTGTGGGCTTTGCTGGTGCTGGCCGCGATTATTCGCTGGTCAGACCCGACATGCTGCGAGAAGATGCTGCAACTCGTCCGTCGGCCGACATCGGCGCCCGTCCATCGGCCTGCACGACGATTCTTGTCATCAGTCTTGCCCTGGTGGTTTTATCCGATCATGGCTCCTCCACCCGGTCACGCCCGGTCAACCCAACGTCGCCGCTCACGTCCGTTTCGGCGAACTTGATCCGATTGCGATTGCACCCTAATTCTGCAATCTGCAATCTGAAATTGATTTCATCTCTCCCCCGGTGAATCCACGCGCGCGGGCCACGATCAGGAGTGGCCCTCATGGAATATCTGTTTTACGTCCTCGCCGCTCTGGCGGGACTTGCCGTCGGCGGCGTCGCCGTTTTTGTCTGGGTTCGCCAGCTCGAAAGCCGAAACCTTCACAGTGCCGAGGTTCGCGCCAAGGAACTCGTCAGCCAGGCCGAGAAGAACGCCGAGAACATCCTCAAGGAATCCGAACTCAAGGCCAAGGACGAGTTCCTCAAGCGCCGCGAGGAGTTCAATCGCGAGGCGGAGAAGGTTCGCAACGAGCAGAAGGACCAGGAACGCCGGCTTGAAAAGAAGGACGACCTGCTCGAGCAGACCAATCAATCGCTCCTGCAAAAAGAAAAGCACATCACGCACACCGAGAAAAAGCTGCACGAACGCAAGCATCATCTCGAACAGAAGGTCAAGGACGCCGAGACGCTGGTCGAACAGCAAACGCACAAGCTGCACGAGATCACGGGCCTGTCGCGCGATGAAGCCGAGAAGCTGCTGCTGGAGCGTGTCGATCACGAACTGGCCGACGAGGTCGCGTCGCGCATTCAGAAGCACGAAGAGCGGATCAAGGCCGTCGCCGAGGAGAAAGCCCGCCGCATCCTGGCGACCGCCATCCACCGCTACGCCGCCGACCACACCGCCGACACCACGGTCAGCACCGTCGGTCGTCAAGGAAACGCAGGACGAGATGGAACGTAACATCATGGAGATCGGCAAAGCCGCCGTGATGGAAGCGAACGTCGGCCATCTGCACGAACGCCTGGTCAACTTGCTCGGCCGGCTCAAGTTCCGCACCAGCTACAGCCAGAACGTGCTCAACCACAGCCTCGAAGTCGCCTATCTCACCGGCCTGATGGCGGACGAGCTGGGCCTCGACGGCCGACTGGCGCGCCGTTGCGGCTTGCTGCACGACGTCGGCAAGGCGGCGGACCACGAGATGGAAGGCGGTCATCCCAAGATCGGCGCCGAACTCGCCAAGCGCTACGGCGAAACCTCGAAGGAGGTCCTGCACGCCATCGTCGGCCATCACGACGACGTCACGGTCGATCACATCTATACGGTGCTGGTCGCCGCCGCCGACGCCATCAGCGCCGCCCGCCCCGGTGCCCGCCGCGAAACCCTGGAGAAATACGTCAAGCGTCTCGAAGAGCTGGAGGCCCTCGCCCAGGGCTTCCCCGGCATCGAGCACGCCTTCGCCATCCAGGCCGGCCGCGAGCTGCGCGTCATCGCCAACGCCAATCAGTTGAGCGATAGCGAGGCGCTGAAGACTTGCCGCGAGATCGCCAAGTCGATCGAACAGCAGTTGAACTACCCCGGCGAGATCAAGGTGACGGTGGTGCGCGAGACGAGATCGGTGGAGTTTGCGCGGTAGCGTTTCGGAGGGTGAGCGATGGGACTGCCACGTGCCCCGGAAGCGCGGCTCTACTACCGAGCCGCTCGCCAGCGATACACGGACGCCCAATGGCTCTTGTCAGGCGATCGAACGACGGGAGCTGTTTACCTCGGAGGGTATACGGTAGAATGCTTCATGAAGGCTTTGCTATTGGCGAGCGTGAGTCCGGGGCTGCGGCAAGAGTTAATGGGCGAGTTTCGCGGCAGCCGGGCCCATAATATCGAATGGCTCGGAAGACTGTACCGGCGTAATGTTGGAATCGCCGTTCCCGGCGCAATCACGCAGCATCTATCGCGTGTCGCCTCATGGTCCACCGACTTGCGTTATGCCACAGGTGCTGTGAATCAGAAAGAAGCTCGCGAGTTCTTCGAGTCCGTTGACGCCATTGCGGCCTGGATCGATGGGAGGCTTTGAAATGCCAGTTAAAGTGCGGAATAAAAAGCTCGATGCCGTCCTCAAGCAAATCGTCAAGACGTTGGAGAGGTACGCTGCGGGACACCCAAATGCGGAGGTCGAAGCCTATCGCCACGACAATGTTTCCGTGCGCATACGAGTGATCGACCCCGATTTCAAGGGCATGAGCCGGGGCGAGCGCGAGGTGGATCTGTGGGCGATGCTCCACGAATTGCCGGAGGAAGTCGTCGCGGACATCAGTCTGTTGATCTTGCTTTCGCCGGCGGAGGTGAAAAAATCGTTCGCGAGCATGGAGTTCGACGATCCGATACCGGCACGGATTTGATCTGCGCGGCAGGAGGACACAACGCCGCGAGTTAGCCCTCGGCAGGAGAGTCGGTCATGCCTGTGCACGATTGGACGCGGGTGGAAGCGGGGGTATTTCACGATTTTCACAACGTGTGGATCGCGGAACTGCGTAACGCCATGAACAGCGGCTTGCTGCCGCACGGCTATTACGCCATGTCGGAACAGCACGGCAACAAATACATCGGCGATGTCTTGACCTTGGAGCGACCGGCTCGCCAGGAGGCGCCGCCACGTGCGACCGCGGGTGGCCTTGAGCTTGCCGAGGCGCCCCCGATAGTGCGCCGCAAAGAATCCCTCTCTCCCACGGCGGCCGCGCTGCGGAAAACGCTGACGATTCGTCATGCCACGGGACATCGCATCGTGGCCCTTGTCGAGATCGTGTCCCGTGCCAACAAAGTCCGCGAAGAATACGTCGAAAAGTTCTTGAATACGATCGAGGACGCGCTGGCCCAAGGCATCCATGTCCTTCTCGTGGACCTTTTCCCGCCGGGCCGGCACGATTCGCGCGGCTTGCACGTCGCACTCTGGGACCGTCTCGGCGACGTGGCCGAAAATCCACCGGAAGACGAACCCTTGACCCTCGCCTCCTATTGTGCGGATACGCCCCTGGAGGCCTATTTGGAATATGTCGCGGTCGGCAACAACCTGCCCGACATGCCCCTGTTTTTCGACCTCGACCGCTACGTCAACACGCCGCTTCAAGCAACCTATGACGCAAGCTGGCGCGGCACCCCGGAGGTGTGGCGCGAGGTGCTGGAGAAGCCAAACGGCAAAGCGCGGCGGAAGCGCGGGCGATGACCATCAACGCGGAGGCGTCCGCTCATGAAGTTGTTGCCCTATGACTCTTTCACACTTGAAACGAGCGAACCGATCGCCGTCGTTGCTGGCCGACTTACGGCAAAACTGGATAACTCCTGGTCTAGCTGGATGTCTGGATTCGGCTTGGCAAGGTGGGACGGCACATTCACAGGAAAGGTGACGGAGGATGGTTTCAAGGTCGAGCAGGTCCTGTTTTACCGCAATTCATTCAAGCCTGTGATTTGCGGTCGCTTCAATGCGGGCCCGACCGGCACCGTCATCGATCTAACGATGCGTTTGAATTTTTTTGTCGTAGGATTCATGACCCTTTGGTTCGGAGGCATTGGAGCCGGGTTCATCACCGTGTTGCCTCACGTCATCGCGCGGGCCGTCCCGTGGTACGGCCTGCCCATTTTCGTTCTGATGTGGCTGCTTGGCTACGGCCTGACGCTCGGATGTTTCTGGTGGGAGGCGTCGAGGGTGCGTGAAGAGATCACTCAATTGCTCGTCAATGCTCCCAAACAGCATCCGCCCTTGCGACTCCTCGAGAAGTGGGCCGACGACGAAAAGGTTTAGCACGAGGAAACCGAGTAAAAGCTGGACGACAACTGACATTGCAAAACTCCCCGGGTGGTCACGCCAACCTCACGGAGGGGGGGGTGGCGCATGTGGGTGTGTGCAAAACTTGCAGGCGCAATGCAACTCATATTGCCGACCGGCACGTCACCGCCGCAGCGGCCGTTCCGCGAAGCCGTGCGTCTCCGGCGTCTGGTCGGTCACGATGTTCCACGATTCGCCCAGCTCGCGCAGGGCGCGGAAGTCGCGCGGCTGATACGCGATGTTCAGGTGCGGCGTCTCGATCGCTTCGCCGGCGGCACGGGAACGCACGGCGGCCTCGGTCGCGCCGGTCGCCAGCAGCGTGCGCTCCACGGGGTAGGGCGACTCGCGGCGAACGAAGAATTGCTGGATCGCGTTTGCCAGGGCCATGAACAGGCAGCGATTGCGCCACGGGCCGACGTGATGGCTCGTGGCCCGGGCATTCTTCTCGCCGGCCAGCTTGCAGGCGAAGTTCCAGCGTATGCCGGAGAAACCGAGCTTGAGCATCACGCCCTTGACGCCGTCGCGATAGGTGACGAGGATGCCCCACGGCTCGACGCCGCCTATGGGCCGGGTGATGTCGGGCAGCTTGTCGCCGAACTCGACGCGCATGGCGGCGCGGGCCAAATCGAGCGACCATCGGCCTTGCCGGGCGGCGGCGAACAACGGCTCGCGCGGCAGGAACTCGATTGCACGGATGCCGGTCTCGCCGCCCTTGCGCGATTCGACGAACGCTTGCAGCACTTCGAGAGCGTGATAATCGTAGACCTCGAACGGGCCGCCGTGAATGCTGACGGCCTCCTCGACGACGCAGTTCGCCGGCATCTCGAAGGCCGGGCGGCGCTGCGCCAGCGGCACCGAACTGCCGGCCATGAACGGGATGCGGTGCTTCTGGCACGTGTCGACCATCGCGCGCGCCCAGTCCCAGCGATACGAGAGATGCTTGTCGTTGAAGATCGGCACGAAGCGATTGCTGCGCTGCATGACGGCGACGATCTCGTCGAAGAAGCGTTTGCGCGGGTACTCGCGCACGCCGAGCCGATTGGTCGCGTAATCGCCGTGCTCGCCGATCGACAGGACCGCATCAACGGCGAGTTCCTTGCCGCCCAGCGTCAGCGCTTCGCCGATCGTGCGGAAGCGCGGCAGCTTGAACTGGCGCACGACCTCGGCCGTCAGGTCGCGGTTCTTCCCCGGCGCGATCTGGTCCGCGTAGAGCGACACGACATCGACGCTCGGCTGCGTGAGCTTGCCGTTGAAGAGGTACGGGGTCAGGAAGTTTTCGAGAAGCACATGCGCATGCGAGCGATGATAGCACTGCGTGTAGATTACGGCGACGCGCGGCCGACGGCGCGGCTCGCCGGCGAATGCGGGCAGCGTCAACAGCGGCGCGGCGGCCAACGATTGCAAAGCTTGACGGCGCGTGAATGCCATGGCGTCCTCCCCGGACGTACCCTCCAGGAATCGTTCCGCTCATTCTGGAGGTTGGTCTTTGTTGATGTTGATGCGATTCATCATGCGCTTGATGTACCAGTCCTGCCACGAGCGCGGCCACCACAGCATGAAGCCGAGCTTCCAACGCATGGCGCGCGGGAACGCATGGAACGCCCGCTTCTTGCGAATGGCGTAGAGAATCTCCTGGGCGGCGACCTCGACGTCGATCAGATGCTCCAGGTTGCCGTCGAGCTTCTCGGTCATCGGCGTGCGGACCCAGGCGGGGCATACCGTCGTGACATGGATGCCGATCGGCTTTAGCTCGATGCGCAGGCCGTCCATGATGGCGTTGACGCCGGCCTTGCTCGCGCAGTACGCCAGCATGCGCGGCAACCCGCGATAGGAAGCGACGCTGGAGATGGCGACAAGGTGGCCGCGCTGGCGCTTGACCATGCCGGGCAGCACGGCGCCGATGCTGTTGGAGACGCCGATGAGATTGACGTTCATCACCAGGTTCATTTCGGGGATGCTGTAATCGAGGCCGGTCGTCTCGGTGCCGATGCCGGCGCTGGCGATCAAAAGGTCGGTGGGGCCGAGCTTGGCTTCGAGTTCGCGCGTCGCTTGCATGAGGCCGGGCGGGTCGGTGACGTCGGCGACGCGCCAGGCGATCGGCTTTTGCTGAGCTTGCAGTTCGTCGGCCAGGGACACGAGGCCCTTCTCGCGGCGATCGATGGCGGCGATGGCGTAGCCTTCCTGGGCAAGCAAGCGAGCCGTGGCTCGGCCGATGCCGCTGCCGGCGCCGGTGATCAGTGCGACGGGGTTCGAGGGGGTCATGGAGATGGCATAGGACCTGAACGCGAAACCGCCAAGCACCGTAGCCGCAAGCTGCCAGCTTGCGAGCTTATTCGGATTGACGCGCCCCAAGCTCGCAAGCTGGCAGCTTGCGGCTACGATGAAGTAACATCGGCGTGATTCAAATCCAGTCGTCGTCCTTCACTTCAATCTGCGGCAACGGCGGGGCCAGGACGCGGTAGAGCACCGGGACCATGAACAGCGTCATCGCGGTCGAGCTGAACAGGCCCCAGACGATCACGGTCGCCAGCGGCCGCTGCACGTCGGAGCCCAGGCCGTCCGCCATCGACGCGGGGAGCAGGCCGAGCATGGCGACGAGCGACGCCATCAGGATGGGCCGCAGCAGTTCGCCGGCGGCTTCGCGGATCGCCTGATCGATGTCCATGCCCTGCATGCGCAGGGTGGTCATGCGCTGGACCATGAGCACGCCGTTCATGATCGCCACGCCGAACAGGGCCGCGAAGCCGACGCCGACCGACACGTTGACGTTCATGCCGCGCAGGTAGATCGCGATGGCGCCGCCGACGAAGGCGAACGGCAACGAGCAGAAGACCGTCAGCGCGCCGCGCAGCGAGCCGAGCGTCACCACCAGCATGAGGAAGATCAACAGGACGGTGATCGGCCCGACGATCATGAAGTGCTTGCGGGCGCGTTCGAGGTTCTCGAACATGCCGATCCAGTTGACGCGATAGCCGGTCGGCACGTCTTTCTTGATCTCATCCTCGAACCGCTTCTGTGCCTCGGCGACGAAGCCGCCCTGGTCGCGGCCGACGATGTCGCAGCGGACCGTGATGCGGCGCCGGCCTCCCTCGCGGGCGATCAGGGTTTGCCCTTCCTTCAGGTAGACCTTGGCGACCTGGTCGAGCGGCACGTCGCCGCCGTCTTGCTTGAAGATCGGCATCCGCTTGATGCCCTCGACCGATTGCACGCTCATGCGGTCGTATTTGACGGCAATGTCGAAGACGCGTTCGCCCTCATAGACGACGCCGACCGGATCGCCGCCCAGCGCGGTGTTGACGATCGTGTTGACGTCCTCGACGCGGACGCCGTAGCGCTGACACCAGAGCGGCTGCGGATCGATGACGAGCTGCGACTGCGGGCCTTCCTGCTCGATGGCGACGTCGACGGCGCCGGGGACGGTCTTGAGCATCTCGACCGTCTGCCGGCCGAGCTTGAGCAGCACCTGCGCGTCCTTGCCGCTGAACTCGACCGCCATGTTGGCGCTGGTGCCGTTGGTTTCCTCGGTGACGTTGTCGATGATCGGCTGCGTGATGTTGAAGCGCGTCGTGGGAAAGTCCTCGCGCAAGCGCCGGCCCAGCGTTTCGAGCATCGCGCGCTTGCTCTTGAACTGTGTCCATTCCTCACGCGGCTTCGGGCCGACCATGAACTCGATGCGGCTCGGCGGGAACGGATCGAGACCATTATCCGCCCGCCCCGATCGGCTCGACACGAACTGGATGTCGGGCGACTCGCGCAGAGTTTTACGAATATCGTTCGCGAACTTGCTCGTGTCCTGCAGCGAGGTGCCCTCCGGGAAATTGGCGCGGATCCAGATCACGCCTTCGTCCATGTACGGCAAGAACTCGGTGCCGAGCCGTTGCGACACCCAGACGATCATCCCGCCCAGGATCACGAACACCACCGGCATGACGATCCAACGGCTGCGCGTCATCATGCTCACCGCGCCGATGTAGATGGGCCGGCCCAGACGCAGCAGCGGGTTCTCCCATTCCTTGTGCCCGCGCGGAAACAGGAACGTCGCCAGCACCGGCACGACTAAAAGTGCAAACAGCAAGCAGCCG
>JACQFG010000128.1 GCA_016200155.1 Planctomycetota bacterium
AACTCCTCGCCGCCGATGCGTCCGACGAAATCGACGGTGCGCACGGAGCCATTCAGGCAGCGGGCCAGATCGATGAGAACCTGATCGCCGCCGGGCAGGAGGTAGCGGTCGTTGATGTGCTTGAAATGATCGACGTCGATGAGGCCGATCGACAGGGCCCCCGGATAGCGTTCGCGGCGGCGCAGTTCGCGCTCGGCGAGGCGGTCCATGGCCCGGCGGTTCGGCAGGTTGGTCAGCGGATCGGTCAGCGCCAGCTTCTCGAGCATCTTGTTCTTGTGTTCCAGCTCGTGATACGCTTCTTCGAGGGCCTTGGTCCGGTCGGCGACGCGATTTTCCAGGTCGAGGTTCATTTCGTGCAGCTTTTCGTTGAGCAGACGAAGCTCGTCGAGCAGCTGTTCATGACTGCGTTCGAGGATGAAGGTCTTGCCGGCCGTGCGCAGGACATCGAGGAGGTTGTCGGTGTTCCACGGCTTGAGCAGGAAGCGGAACACCTGGCTGCGATTGATGGCGCTGATCGTCTCTTCCAGCTCGGCGAAGCCCGTCATCATCAGGCGGATGGTTTTGGGCGAATGGACCTTGACCCATTCGAGCAGGTCCACGCCGCTGCCGGCGGGCATCTTTTGATCGGTAAGAATGAGGTCGATTTCACGATTGGCGAAGTGGGTGCGCGCAGCGTTGGCGCCGTCCGCCGTGAGCACGTCGAACTCTGGGCTGAGCAGCATTTTTAGCGTATCGAGGATGGATGGTTCATCATCGACCACCAGGAGCGAACACCTGTACCGGCTCACCTTGGGATCTCGCAACAACAAAGAGTGGCAACGATTACATTTCGCTATTTTACAATAGCCCACAAAAGTGGGGAAAGCCAACCCGACGGCTCGAAAACTATCAAAATGTGTAATGATGATCACTGGGGCGATTGGGTGGCGCTTCGGGCAAAGCGCAGTTTTGCCGACCGCGCACGCGGGTTGCGGGTTCGCTCGTCGTAGGAGGCGCGCAGCGGATCGGGGGAGATCTCAGCATATCGTCCCGAAGCGAGATGTTCGCGAAACGACGCCTTCACCAGGCGATCCTCGCCGCTGTGAAAGGTGATGATGGCGACGCGGCCGCCCGGCTGCAATATCTGCGGAACGATACGCAGGAGGTGCTCCAGGTTGGCGAGTTCGCGATTGACGAGAATGCGCAGGGCCTGGAACGTCCGGGCCGCGGGATGCAGGTTCCACTTGCCGGGGGTGGGATGGAGCCGCCAGGTTGCCTGTTTCGTGGCGTCCTGAATGATGCGGGTCAGGTCGGCGGTGGTTTCGATCGGGGATGCTTCACGGGCGTGCACGATTGCCTGGGCGATCGACTCGGCGTGCGGTTCGTCGCCCAGCTCTTGCAAGCAGTCGATCAGTGCAAGTCGGTCGATGGTGGCGAGAATCTGTGCTGCGGTGCGTCCGCGGGATCGATCCATGCGCATGTCGAGAGGCCCTTCGCGAACGTAGAAGAAGCCGCGCTGGACGTCGTCGACCTGCATCGACGACATACCGAGGTCGGCGAGGATCGCGTCGACGTGGGTGAGGCCGTGTCCCGCGAGGATCTGCTCCAGACCGGCGAAGTTGGCGTGATGCAGGTGAAAGGGATGGCCGACCGCTGCCAACCGTTCACGTGCCTTGGGCAGGTTCTCGGCGTCCATGTCGAGGCCGACGAGCAACCCGGTGGGGCCGACGCGCGTCAGGAGTTCGGCGGCATGCCCGGCCCAGCCAACGGTGCAATCGACGACGGTCATGCCGTGCCGGGGCTCGAGGATTCGGAGGATCTCCTGAAGCAGCACGGGGCGATGTTCGCCGTGAGGGGTGCTGCGGCGTCGCCTGGAGTGTTGCATGATAACGGCCCGGAACACAAGGAACGCTGAAATTACGAGGGGCCGGGAAGCAGGGCAAAATTCCTGGCGTGTCCCTCGTGCCAATCTCGCTATATGTTATAGTGCAATACCTTTGCGCAGATGGAGTTTCCCTTGCCGCGACGGCGCTCCGCGCGGCAGGGCCAGTCAACGTTCGCAGTGCCGGCGCGGTGCTGTACCTCTTCTGAACGAAAGGACCCGATGATGTTCAAACGATGGATGCCCTGGTGTGCCGTCGCCTGTGGCGCGGCGGTGCTGGTGTTGATTGCGACGACGATGTCGGCCGATCCGCCGCGGGCAGTATCGGCTCAGGACGGCAAGGACGGCAAGGATGCGAAGAAGGCGAAGGAAGCACCGCCGCAACCCGCGGCCGCGCCGGACGTGAAGATCGCTCCCAGCCGCGTCGCCGCCGTTACCGTCTATCCTAATAGCGCTCTGGTGACGCGCGAAGTCGATGTTCCCGCCGGTCAGGGCATGGTCGAGCTGATCATCAGTCCGCTGCCGCCGACGACCGTCAGCAGCTCGCTCTACTCCGAAGGCCTCGAAGGCGTCCGCGTGCTGACGACGCGCTACCGCACGCGCCCCATCCTGCAAGACACACGTGAAGACGTCCGCAAGCTGCTCGACGAGATCGGGACCCTCGCCACCACGCGCGACAAGGTCGAGAGCGATATCAAGGCAATCCAGGAAAACCTCAAGATGCTCAGCAAGATGGAAGGCTTCATGAGCGTCACCACGATACAGGGGGCCGAGAAGGGCGTTCTCAACGCGGAGGCGGCCATCAAGCTTGCGAATCACATCAAGGAATCGCGTGTCGAAACCTCGCGCGAACTTGTCGGCTTGCAGCAGCAGATGAAGGCGAATCAGGAGAAGGCCGACTTCGCGTCGCGGCGTCTGGCCGAGGTCAACACGGGCAAGCCGCGCACGGAGCGTGATGCCGTCGTCGTTGTCGAGCGCGCCAACGGGGCCGCGGGCAAGGTGCGGCTCAATTACCTCGTCGATTCCGCGTCGTGGCGGCCGCAGTACAAGCTTCGCGCCGGCAAGGCGGCGAAGGACCCCGTGCAGGTCGAGTACCTCGCTTCGCTGGTCCAGTATTCCGGCGAGGACTGGGGCAACGTCAAGCTCGTTCTGTCGACGGCGGCGCCGATGCTCAATGCCGCTCCGCCCGATTTGCAGGGCTTGAAGGTCGCCGCCGTCCACAAGGGCAGCGTCCCCGCAGGCCCACCTCTCAACATCGCGGACCTCGAAGCTCAAATCCGCAGTCTGCGTGAAAAAGCGCAGAAGGATTTCAATGAACGCAAGCCGGCCACGGGCATCGGCCTGTTCAACACCGCGTCGGCCCTCGATCAATCGTTTGAGCTGATGCACCCCGACGTCGCCATCCAGCGCGGTTGCGCTCTGGCTATGAGCGAAGGCCCCACGGTTGTTTATCACATCGCCACGCCGCTGGCCGTCCCGTCGCGCAACGAGGAGCAAGTGCTCGAGATCGCCAAGTTCGATCTCGTGGGCGATATGTACTACAAGGCCGTGCCGCTGCTCACGACGCACGTCTACCGTCAGGCCGACCTCGTCAACAAGAGCGCCTATGTCCTCCTGCCCGGCGACGCCACCATGTACCTGGGCACCGATTTCGTCGGTCAAATGAACCTGCCGCTCATCGCGGTCGGCGAGCAGTTCACCGCCGGCTTCGGCATCGACCCGCAACTGCAGGTCAAGCGCCAGATGGTCGATCGTGCCCACACGACCCAGGGCGGCAATCAGATGCTCCGCTTCGAATTCCGCACCACGGTCAGCAACTTCAAAAACGAGAAGGTCAAGCTGCAAGTGTGGGATCGCGTGCCGCAAGCCGAGTCCGATGCCGTCAACATCGCCCTCAGCAAGGTGGTCCCGGAACTCAGCAAGGACCCGGCCTATTTGAAGGGGCAGCGTCCGAAGAACGTGCTGCGCTGGGACCTGATGCTGGAGCCGAACACCATCAACGAGAAGGCGACGCAGATTCAGTATGAGTTCAAGATGGAGCTGGATCGGCAGTTGACCATCACGAACTTCCAGAGCGCCGGCGTCTTCGGGCAGCCCGGGCAAGTTACGCCGATCGCCGCGATCCCGCCCGCGTCGCCCGCCGAACAGGCACGCATCGAGGCGAACATGGGCAAGCTGAGCCCGCAGGATCAGGCGCTGGCTCGGTCTCAGGTGTTCTGCGCCATCGACCAGGATGCTCGTCTCGGCTCGATGGGCCCAATCCACAAACTGATGCTGAAGAACCAGCCGGTGTTCGTGTGCTGCCGAGGCTGTGCCGCCGAGGCGACGGCTCATCCGGATGAGACGCTGCAGAAAGTGGCGAACCTGATGACGCGCGTGAAGGGGCAGAAGTGACGCCGCAATTTTCAACGCCTGTCAGAGCCTGAAGCGTAAGCGAAGGTGTGCCCAACTTTCGCCTGCGTTTCAGGTCCTGCCAGCAACAAAGCGTGGCACGATTTGTCAATGGCGTTCATGCAGCTCATCGCGAGTGGGATAGGGACCAGTCGAACAGAATTTGGACGCATTGGCCAGCGCTAGGAATTCTTCGCGGGCCAACTGGCGTTTCTTTTCGGCCTCGTCCGCACTGGCGCCGTCCTCCAGAACGAGGATTATCGCTTCCACGCGGTCGCCCTTTCGGCAAGGCAGTTGGGTCAGGTGCAGCTCGCCGTCATTCTGCACGGTCGTTTCGATTTTCGTTGCAAGCATTCGTCACTCCCTTCTCATTCCGGGATCAGCTTCTACTCTACCGTTTCGTCAACGCTTCCACAATCGCATCCGTGTCATACACGCAGCCGCCCCAGGTGCCGCCGCCGACGCGCTGCAATGCCGCCCACAGGCGCGTGTCGTCCGGCAGGTTCGGGTCCGGCGCCAGGTCGTCGCGCAGGCGGCGTTCGGCCAGGATGCGCGTTCCCTTCTCGACGCTCCCTGCTTCAACCAGATCGACGGAGCCGACGAGCTTGTTGCGGTCGATGATGATCTGAATCTGATCGCCGTCGCGGACCTTGCCGATGGGGCCGCCGGCGAGCGCCTCGGGGCCGATGTGGCCGATGCAGGCGCCGGTCGAGACGCCGGAGAAGCGCGCGTCGGTGAGCAGGGCGATGTGCTTGCCGAAGCTGAGGTGCTTGAGGGCGCTGGTGATCTGGTAGATTTCTTCCATGCCGGCGCCCATCGGGCCGCGACAGATCAGCACGATGATCTCACCGGGCTTGACGCGATCGTCGGCGTTGCTCTTGATGGCGTGAATCGCCGCCTTCTCGGTCGTGAAGACGCGCGCAAGGCCGATCTTGCGATAAACGCCGTCGGCATCGACGACGCTCGGATCGATGGCGGTGCTCTTGATGACGGCGCCTTCGGGAGCGAGATTGCCGCGCGGGAAGGTAACCGTTGACGTGAGTCTGCGCTCGCGGGCCTTGGTGGGGCTCATGATGACGTCATCGGGATTGACGCGGTCGTGCTGCATCAGGATTTCACGAACGCGTTTGCGGCGTTCCGATTTCTGCCACCAGTCGAGCACCCGGCCCAGCGGCTCGCCGGCAACCGTGAGTACGGATTCGTCGAGCAAGCCGAGTTGCCGCAAGTGGAGCATGACCTCGGGAACGCCCCCCGCAAGGAAGACACGCACGGTCGGATGGCCGGTCGGGCCGTTCGGCAGGCAATCGACGAGGCGCGGCACCTTGGCGTTGACGGCTTGCCAATCCTCGACGACGGGACGCCGCCGGCCCGCGCAATACGCCACCGCGGGGATGTGCAGCAGCAGGTTCGTGGACCCGCCGAACGCTGCGTGGACCGTCATGGCGTTGCGGAAGGCGGCGTCCGTAAGAATCTTGCCAGTTGCGATATGTTTCTTATGCAGCTCGACCAGAGCGCGGGCCGAACGTGTCGCCATGTCGAGCCAGATCGGCTGCCCCGACGGCGCCAGCGCGGAGTGCGGCAACGTCAGGCCGAGCGCCTCGGCGACGACTTGCGAAGTCGCCGCCGTGCCGAGGAATTGACAGCCGCCGCCCGGTGAGCCGCACGCCCGGCAACCCAGCTCGGCAGCTTGCTGGAGCGTCAATTCGCCGTGCGCGAATCGAGCGCCGATCGTCTGCACCTTGCCCGCGTCCTCGCCTTCCGTCGGCGGCAATGTCACCCCGCCGGGGACCAGCACGCAAGGCAAGTCGCGCATCGACGCCAGCGCCATCATCATCGCCGGCAGCCCCTTGTCGCACGTCGCCACGCCGAGCACGCCCTTGCGCGTCGGCAGCGAGCGGATCAGCCGGCGCAGCACCATCGCCGCATCGTTGCGGTACGGCAAGCTGTCCATCATGCCGACGGTCCCCTGCGTTCGGCCATCGCAAGGGTCGGTCACGTAGCCCGCGAACGGCACCGCGCGCAGCTTGCGCAACTCCTCGGCCGCCGCCTTCATCAGCAGGCCGACCTCCCAGTGCCCGGTGTGATAGCCGAGCGCGATGGGCGAACCATCGGGAGCACGAATGCCGCCCTGCGTGCTGAGGATGAGAAACTCCTTGCCCGTGAGGTCGTCCGGCTTCCAGCCCATGCCGACGTCCTGCGTCAGCCCAAAGATGTCGCCCGACGGCGCCTCGCGCAGCATCTCCGGCGTGAGCGGCAAGCTGCCCGCGGGGCCAGCGCCATGCGTATGAAGCTGATAGACGGTCGGATCGGCGGATTCGACGAGCGCGGTAAATTCGGCGGTCATGCGTGTGGTCTCCGGGGCTTGACGTTATTCTCGCAGGATTCGGGAGCACGGCAATGCAGCCGCTGTGTTTCATTCATTTCACCACCCCCCTCCTAAATGAAACACATGA
>JACQFG010000134.1 GCA_016200155.1 Planctomycetota bacterium
AACGCTAAGCCGCAAGCGGACGGTCCTCACCATGATCGAAAAAAAACGCATCCTGATCCTCTACGATCACACCGAAACGCACGTCAAGACCATCACCGATTACCTCGAGAGCTTCCATCGCTACTCACGGCACAATGTCTCCTACGTCTCCGCGCGCGCGAAATGCCACTTCGATCTCGACTTTTTTGATGCTGTCATTCTGCATTACTCTGTGCGCATCTGTTTTTCAGGAACGCTTTCGAATTCATTCGCGCGCGCCTTGAAACAGTACCAAGGACTGAAGGCCCTCTTCATTCAGGATGAATACGACCACACCGATCGCGCCCGCCAAACCATGCGCGACCTCGGCATCGGCCTGGTGTTCACCTGCGTGCCGGACGAGTCGATTGCCAGGGTCTATCCGCCCGAACAGATGGGCGACACCCGATTCGTCAACGTGCTCACCGGCTACGTGCCGATCGAGCTGAGCCAGCTCAAAACCTTCGCGCCGATTCGTGAACGCTCGACATTGATCGGTTATCGCGGCCGCAACCTCGGTTACTGGTACGGCGATCTCGGACAGGAGAAGCAGTTCATCGGCCAGCGCATGAAGGAAATCTGCGACGGACGCGGATTGAAGACCGACATCGCCTGGGACGAACAGCATCGCATCTACGGCTCCGGCTGGTTCGACTTCCTGGGCCGCTGCAAGGCGACGCTCGCCACCGAGAGCGGGTCGAACGTTTTCGATTTCGACGGCACGCTTGCAGCCGCCGTCAAGGATGAAGTCCGCCGCAACCCGGCCATCACGTATGACGCGATTCGCGCGAAGTACTTGGCGGGCAGCGAAGGCGCCATTGCGATGAATCAGATCTCGCCGAAGGTGTTCGAGGCGATCGCTTGCCGCACGGCGCTGGTGCTGTTCGAGAGGCGCTATTCCGATGTGCTGGAGCCAGGCCGGCACTTCATCGTGCTGAAAAAGGACTTCAGCAACGTCCATGACGTGCTCGCCAAGCTGCACGACGATGATCTTCTGGCAGCCATGGTCGAGCGAACGTATGCCGACATCATCGGCAGCGGGCGATATTCGTACGAGGCGTTTGTGCGCTTCGTCGATGCCGAGCTGGAGCGCAACGGGCGGCCGATGCAGCGCGAGCAAGGATTGTGGCTGCCGTTGCCGCCGGCGGACGCGGTGCCGGCGTTTCGCGCGGCGTATCAGAAGAACTTCGAGCCGCACTGGATCAAGCGCTTGTGGCGGCGGATGCCGGGCTCGGTGCGGGCGGTGATCAATCGCGAACGGATCGCGCGGATGTGGTCGGCGTGCCCGTCGCCGCTGCGCGCAATCTGCCGGCCGATCCTGCACGTTCTGCGTTCAGTGTTGAAGCCGGCGCATTAACGCGGCCGAGCCGCAACGTGGTGCGACGCTCCGCGTCGCAAATCACGACGCGGAGCGTCGTGCCACATTATGGCGACGAAAAGTTCCCCGCGCCGTGCGAAGATACTCTGAGGGAAGAAACTAAGCGAAGGTCCGCGCTTCCTTCGCTTACGCTTCAGGCTCTGAAATGCCGATGATGGACTATGGATTTCCGCGCACGGATTGCCCAGCTTGCCCGCACTTGCTCTTGAGGCAAAACGGGCGTTTTTTTATAAATGTGATGCCCTCGTCACGCGGAGCGTGACGGCTACGATCCACGGAAGGAGTTCCCGATGTCGCAGTCCTCGCAACGACGCACCACGCCGGACCTCGGCGCTCGCCTGGGCCACAAATACCTCGGCGGCCCGCATCTGCGCATCGTCGGCGAACACTCCGAAGCTGAAGTCCAGCAGCGCATCGGCGATCTCCTCGCCAGGATCCAGAATCACACCGCGACCGTCGGCGTCGTCGGCATGGGCTACGTCGGCCTGCCCTTCGCCGTCGAAAAGGGCAAGGTAGGCTTCCACGTCATCGGCATCGAGCAGAACCCGAGCCGGGCCGCATCGATCAATCGCGGCGAGAACTATATCCCCGATGTCAAGGACGAGGAGCTGCGCGACCTGGTCAAGAACGGCAACCTGCGCGTCGTTTGCGATTATCGCGAGGTGCCGCAGATGGACGTCGTCGTCATCTGCGTGCCGACGCCGCTGACCAAGAACCTCAATCCCGATCTGTGCTACGTCGAAAGCGTGACGCGCGAACTCGCCAAGTATCTGCGCCCCGGCCAGCTCATCAGCCTCGAGTCAACGACCTACCCCGGCACCACGCAGGAGATCATGCTGCCGATCCTCGAAGCGTCGGGGCTGAAGGCGGAAGTCGATTTCTTCGTGTCGCATTCGCCTGAAAGAGTCGATCCGGGCAACTCGCGCTACACCACCAAGAACACCAACAAGGTCGTCGGCGGCATCGGGCCGAACTCGCAGCAGGTCGCCGTCGCCTTCTATCAGCAGACCATTGACCATGTCGTTCCCGTCTCCAGCGCCAACGCGGCCGAGATGGTCAAGGTCTTCGAGAACACCTTCCGCGCCGTCAACATCGCCCTCGTCAACGAGCTGGCCCTGCTCTGCGACAAGATGAACCTCAACGTCTGGGAAGTGCTCGACGCCGCGTTCACGAAGCCGTTCGGCATCATGCCGTTCTATCCGGGGCCGGGCGTCGGCGGGCACTGCATTCCGCTCGATCCGCACTACCTCGAATGGAAGGCGCGCGAGTACAACTTCAACACGCGCTTCATCGCCCTGGCCGGCGAGATCAACCGCCGCATGCCGGAGTTCGTCCGCGAGAAGACGCACCGCGTGCTCAACATGCTCGGCGTGTCCCCGTCGAAGTCGAAGATCCTGCTGCTGGGCGTGTCGTACAAGCGCGACCTGGGCGACTGGCGCGAATCGCCGTCGCTGGAGGTCATCAAGCTGCTGCAAGCAGACGGGGCCGAGGTCGTCTATCACGATCCGTACGTCCCGACCTTCGAGGAGCACGGCGTCGTCATGGAGAGCGTTGCCTTGACCGACGAGTTGCTCGAAAGCTGCACCATGTGCATCATCGCCACGGATCATCAGGCTGTGGACTATGACAATGTCGTGGGGAAGGTGCCGCATACGCTGGACACGCGCAATGCGACGAAGCGGCTGAAGGGCGGACGCGAGAAGGTGACGTTGCTATGATTTGCATTCTTCGTTTAGCGCCCGCAGTTTCCCTCGCTATAGCGCAGTGCCGATTCGGGTGATACTGCGGGCGCTAAACGAAGAGAATTTCGGAGCCGCTCATGTTTCGCTTGGTGACTGCTGTGTTGATCGGGCTCAATACATCGTTCCAACCCGTGCCGCCGCCCGTCGCCCCGCAGGCCGTCGATGACAAGATGTTTCCCGATGGCCTCGCGCACGATTTCGGCACGGTGCAGTGCGGCGCCCAGCTCTATCACGCCTTTCGCATCGTCAACACCTCCGACGTGCCGATGAAGATTGCATCCGTGCGGCGAAGCCCTTGAAGCCGACCGCTGAGTGCTCGGTCGAGCAAGGATGTGCTTCAGCCCAAAGAAGAAGGCAAGATCGAAGTCTTTCTTGACACGCGCTTGTTCATCGGAACGAAGCCTGTGACGGTCTATGTCCAGACCTATGAGAAACGACTAGCCGAACATCGGTTCTGGGTGCAAGCCAACAGCCGCGACGACCTGGCATTCTCGCCGGACAGATTCGATTTCGGCAAGATCACGCGCGGCAACACACCGACCGCGCACCTGGTCATGACCATGCTCAACCAGCCGAAGCTGCAAGTGACCGCGGCGAAATGCGACAACACATTCATTCAGATCAAGGTGCAGGAGCGTGAGCGCGGAGCGAAACAAACGACCTGCCGGATCAGCGCCACCGTCGCGGCCGACACCCCGGCAGGCGAACTGCGCACCGAGGTGGAGCTATCGACGAACAACCCGGCGATGCCGAGCTTGGTCGTGCCGGTCACTATCGTCGTCGAGAAGCCGAATTAATCGGCGGCCATGTCAAGGACGTTTCAGAGGCCGAAAACTTACGTCTAGGCGGCAGCCTACGGCTTCAGCGTATTTCCGCAGTGTCGCGATCGACGGCGAATGCCCCTTGCTGCCTCCTCCCGCTTCGAGCCTCGCAACCGCCGGCGCCTTGGTCCCCATGCGCCGGGCGACGTCCGCCTGAGAAAGGCCCGCCCGCCGGCGTGCCCGCAGCAACTCGTCCAGCAGCGCGAATTCGTCGGCCTGAGCGTCGTAGGCCTTCTTGACCGCCGGATTCTTCAACATCTTCTTAATCAGCTCTTTATGCGTCTTCATTTTCTTTTACCTCCTTCAAGCGCGCCCGCGCGACTTGCAGCTCGTGCTTCGGCGTTTTCGCGGATTTCTTCAGGAACGCGTGCAGCATCATGATTCGCCGGCCAGGCAGCGTGCAGAAAAAGACTCGGCCGAATCCTTCCTTGGACTTCATGCGCAATTCGAACAAGTCCTTGCCCATGGAACGCGTGTGCGGCATGCCGAGATTGGGTCCGAAGATGATCATGCGCTCGGTGAGATGCACGTACCGCGCCTGAATGCCGGGCGGCAATGCCATAATGGCGTCTTGCACCGCTGCGCTGTAATAGGCGATTTGCCAATCCATCCGAGTTATATTAACAAATGCGTTAACACCCATCAAGGGCCGAATTTTTCCGGATTCGGTCGATTTCCGCGTGCTTTAGCGCTGCGTTTGTCGTCTAGTTTAGATAGACTCGTCTAGCCGTTCGGCGCGCCATAGCTATCGAGGACACACACCATGCAACGAATTCTGATCACGACAGCGGCCCTTCTTCTCGCACTCGGTACGGCGCGTTCCGCTGCGGATGCTCCCAAGAAACCGGACGCCAGGGCCGCGAAGAAGCCGGCCGACGGTATCTATCTGGTTCACGAAAAAGGCGACGGCCTCAAGGTGACGCGTAACGACACCGGGGCGACGATCGTCCTGGGCGAACGGCTCACCGATCACTTCCGGGCCGCGACCATGCATTCGATGGCCAACGACAACACGCGTTTCTCGCTGCACCTCGAAGGCGCGGGGCCCTTCCCCGCGCGCGAACCGCTGGGCCGGGCGGCCATCATGATGGACGGCCGCTGCTTCGTGATCTGGGGCCATTCCGATCGCGGGCTGGACGGGTCGCGCGATGTCAACACGAGCGTCCATGGCGAGGATGCCGCCCGCGCCGTGGCGAAGAAGCTCGGCATCGACGCCAATTTGCGCAAGCACCCGGGGCACAACTTTTTCGTGACGTTCGAGCCGGACAAGAAGAGCTATCAGCCGGGCGCGCCGATCACGCTGACGATGAAGATCAAGAACGTCGGCGAGAAGACGGTGTGCTTTCACGACGGCGGCGAACAGCGGGGGCCGCGCGACAACCAGTTCCGCTTCGTCGCCATGAGCGGCGCCGGCGGGGGCAAGGCCGTCCCCGATACCGGCGATCCGAACAACTTCGGCGGCAAGGGCAGGTACGTCACGCTCAAGTCCGGCGAAGTCTTTCAGAAAACCGTCAGCCTCGACAAGTGGTTCAAGTTCGAGGAAGCCGACAACTATCGCATCACGGCAACGTATCGCCTGGAGTTTTACGACCCGACCGATCGCAAGGTGCGCCACGTGCTCTGGAACGACTTCGCTACCAGCGAGTGCAGGGTGCATGTCGAGGACGGGAAGTGATCCGCGGAAACCCGCCGTGATCAATCATCGACGCCGAATCCACTCGTCGCGCGAATATCTTTCCACCACTAGACCACTGACCTCCTGAGCGGGCCATTTCACCAAAGCCTCCTCTGCTCGCCACACCTCGCGCAGGATTCTCCTCAGCGTCCCCGCCGCGATCGGCAGGTTCGTCAGGAACTCCGCATGGCCGCGATGGTTGCGGTACTCCGGCTGGCGTGACGGTAGTTTCAGGTAGCGCGACAGCGAAGCGAAGTCGAACGCAAATAACAGCGTGCCGTGGTGCAGCAGGTGGGTCCGCTTGCGTTGCTGGGAATTGCCGGAGAACTTGCGGTCGCCCAAGGTCAGGTCGCTGTGGCCTTGCAGCGCGATCGGGCCGGCGTGAGGCTCCAATCCGCGGGCGATTGGGCCGAGGATATAGCGGTAGGAAGCGTGCAGATCGGTGAGGACGAAATCGCGCTCGAAGGAGAGGATCAGGCTGAAGAGCAGGCAGCCGTCGCCGAGCAACACCGTGCCGCCGCCGCTGGAACGACGCAGGATCGGCACGTTGTCGGCGGCGCAGGCGGCTTCGTCAACGTCATCGGCGAGGCGGCTGCCGGCGCCGAGCACGACGGCGGAGTGCGGCCAGTGCCAGAGGCGCAGCACCTCTGGCCCGCCGGCCTCGGCATCGAGCAGCAGGGCTTCGTCGAGGGCCAGGTTCTCCGCGAGCGTCGGCAGGGTCAAGTCGAGGAAGTGCATGGGAGCCATATCGTGTAGGTCAGGCTTTCCAGCCTGACGATCGGAGCAAGTCAGGCTGGAAAGCCTGACCTACGGCATCAGTTGAGCGCGCGCGTCACGTTCTGGTTGAACAGCAGGAACGCGTTGACGCCGCCGACGATCAGGCTGAAGGTGATGCTGATCAGGAAGTCGAAGTTGTGCTGGGCCAGGAAGGTGCCGCTGGTGATGATGAGGCAGAGGACGGCCGTTCCCATGTCGACAAGAAGGATTGCCGCGGGGGCGCCGATCGCCATGTACTTGGCGTAACTCTTGCGCATCATCAAGAGAACGCCGGCGGCCAGCAGCGTGGCAGCCAGGATGATGATGAAAAACTGTCCCGCGGCCAGCGTGCCGTAAAACCCTTCGCCGGCGCCGCCGATTCTCTCCAGGCCCCAGACGGCATTGTGATGCGAGATCACCCCCATCGTCGAGCGCGTGAAACCGACGCAGCTGCCGTGCAGCGTCAGCCCGCCCCAGAAAATCGACAGGATGATCGCGCCGACCAGTTGCAACGGCATCGGCTTGGCCGCGATGTCGTGGGGCGCTTCCGCGCTGCGGCGCGGGCCGTCGTCGTATTCATCGCGGTCGCCGTCGTGACGGGACGGCGCGTCGCCGGGAATCGGGTCATCGTAATCGCGTGCCATGTGCAGCGTGCTCCAGTCGAACCATCATCGACGGGCCTGGGTCGTCCTTCTCAAGATATTCGCCGTTCGCAAAAATGCCAATTGAACCACGGGGGGCACGGGGAACACGGGGAGATGCAAATAGGTGAAAAGGGTGATTGCGGAGCGATCCGTCTTCGTCCTGATGCCGATCGTGCGACGCTCTGGCCGCCTCCGGGATTCCCCGTGTTCCCCGTGCCCCCCGTGGTTCAGTTGGGTTGTCGTTCAGCTCAGGGTGTGGAAATTCTAGCCTTTTTTTGTTGGAACCCGGCACGTTCGCTGGTTATCATTAATTCGCAAATCAAACTCGGCCCACAAGTTGAAAGGAGCGTGGCGACAGTAACGATGCCTTCATGCCGCGGCGACGTTCCAATGCGGCCCCGTCATGTCTCGATGATCCGCTCGGTGCTTTCGGGGGAAGCGGGTCAAGGTGTTTCCAGGGTAGCGTGGGCGCCGATCGGCAAGGGCCCTCCGTCGGCGCAGAAAGGTGCGAATTTCTCATGGCGAAGAACATCTATGTCGGCAACCTGGCGTGGGCGATCACCGACGACGACTTGCGCGAACTGTTCAGCCAGTTCGGCGCCATCAAGAGCGCCCAGGTCATCTCGGACAAGGAAACCGGACGCTCGCGCGGCTTCGGTTTCGTGGAAATGGAAAACGACGAGGAGGCGCAGAAGGCGATCGAGGCCCTCAACGGCACGACGCATCTGGACCGCCCGCTCACGGTCAACGTCGCCCGTGAGCGCGAGGAGCGCGGCGGGGGCGGGGAACGCGGCGGCGGACGCCGCGGCGGATATGGCGGCGGCGGCGGGTTCGGCGGGTCGGACCGGGGCCGCAGGTATTAGGCGTGTGAACAACGCATCCGAGCCGCGCACGGAGCGTACGCGGGGAATAAGCGCTATACCACTTACTCCGCGGCGCTTCGCGCGCGACTCGGATCAAATTCGCGACATCGAGGAATCCATCATGCGTTCTCCTGGCCGGTGCCTTCTTGCGAGTGTTACATTCCTCGTCCTTGCGTCGAGCATATCGGCACAGGACGGCTGGATGCTCTTCGGCGGCAATCCGCTGCGCAACGGCGCCGCGGCCGGACTGCCGGCGTTCGCCAAGCGCATGCCGTGGCAACGGCCGTTGCTGCTGGACAAGCTCGAGGGGTTCGACGAGCCCGACGCCGATCAGGCCGTCAAGGACCTGATCGACAAGCTGCGCAAGGATGCCGATCCGACGATCCTGCCGGGCTCGTTTCCGCTCATCGTCAACGATTGGTGCGTGTATCGCAGCTACCGCGATGTGCGCAACGCCGCCGTGCGGGAGTACGCCGACAAGGCCGATGGACTGCCGGTGAACTTCAAGCCAGCGGAGATCGTCTGGAAGTCGTTGCCGCACGCTACCTGCCTTGCCGGCTTCCTGGAAAAACCGCAGGGGAAAAACCTCATGCCTCGATTGGCGGACGCGCTGAAGGCCAACAAGCAGGAGCACTGGCTGTGGGCCAATCCGATGATCGGCAGCCTCAGCTCAGACGGCAAGCTGATCTACCTGGTACATGACCTGGCATTCCCTGGGCAGCCGCCGGAAAAAGGAATCGTGTTGCCCAACCCGCTTCCGTTGGGCGACTTCAAACCGTTCTTCATGGAGAACTCGCTCTACGCCTACGACGGCAGGACGGGGAAGCTGGTGTGGGATTCGTATGACTTCTCGGGAATGAAATCGGTCTTCCCGAACACGTACTTTTTAGGAGCGCCGTTGCCACAGGACGGTAAGCTCTATGTCCTGAGCGAGAAGGACGCCGACCTGCGCTTGCTGGTCGGCAATCTCGACCGCAAGAAATGGAAGTCGCCCAGCCAACTGGAATTCGAGAAGACGCTGCCGCTCGTGAAGATTCCGGCAGGCGAGCAGGTCCGCGAGCACACGCTGCGGCGCACGCAGCCGCTGCACATCGCGCATGCCGACGGGCTGCTGGTGTGTCCGACGCACGCCGGCACGCTGGTGGGCGTCGATCGGGTCAAGCTGGAGGTACGCTGGGAGTACGTGTACCGCGATGCCGACAAGACGCCCGCGCCGAAGTTGCCGCTCTGGCAAGCCGCGACGCCGATCATCCACAAGGACCGCATCGTCTTCACGGCCGCCGATGCGCCGGAGATTCACTGCATTGACCTGGACGGCAAGAAGAAGTGGGTCGTGCCGGCCGACAAGGATCTGTACCTGGCGACGGTGCACGAGAACATTGTGCTGCTGGTCGGCAAGACGCATTGCCGGGGTCTGGCGCTGGCGAACGGGGCCGAGAAGTGGAAGGTCGAACTCGGTCCGCCGGCGGGCGTCGGCGTGAAGGACGGCGCCATCTATTACGTCCCGCTCAAGCGCGACGTGGTGCTCGAAGTGCCGACGATCTGGGGCATCGACCTGGTGAAAGGCACGAAGGCGCGCCGCGTCGAGGTGCCCCACAAGGATGCGCTGGGCAACCTGGCGCTGCACCGCGGCATGTTCGTGTCGCAATCGGCGACGCACATCGCGGCGTTTCCGCTCGGGGCGGATGCGAAGTGATGGACGGGGCTGCGGGTGCATGACACGGTTTGCAAGAACTTAACCACGGATT
>JACQFG010000137.1 GCA_016200155.1 Planctomycetota bacterium
CACCACCAAATCCGGCCTGAAGTACGTTGATCAGAAGTTCGGCACGGGCAAAGAAGCCAAGGCCGGCGCCACCGTCGTCGTCCATTACACCGGCACGCTCACGAACGGCAAGAAATTCGACAGCAGTCGCGACCGCAACGAGCCCTTCGACTTCGATCTTGGCAAAGGAGAGGTCATCAAAGGCTGGGACGAGGGGGTCGCCGGCATGAAGGAAGGCGGCAAACGCAAGCTCATCATCCCGCCGGCGCTCGCTTACGGCGAAAAAGGTGTCAAGGACGTGATCCCGCCGAATGCCACGCTCATCTTTGAAGTCGAGCTGCTGAAAGTGAAATAGCGCCGAACCGACCTGCCGCCCAGGGAAGCGCCTCCCATGCTGCGCTCGTGCATGCTTCTGGTCCCGTTCATGGTCGTCTCGCTGCGGGGCGCCGCCGCCGCCCCGGCGCGGCCGTTGTATGAGCCGCCGGCCCTGTCCCAGCCGACCACCCAAGTGGTCGCGACGACCTCAGGCCTCAAGTACCTCGACATGACCATCGGCTCCGGTCGGCCGGCGGTCCGCGGCAATACGGTCTCGGTCCATTATGTCGGCACCTTCCCGGACGGCAAGAAATTCGACAGCAGCCGCGATCGCGCCGTGCCTTTCGATTTCCAGCTCGGCCAGGGCCTCGTCATCAAGGGCTGGGACGAGGGCCTCGTCGGCATGAAGGAGGGCGGCAAACGCAAGCTCATCATTCCGCCCGAGCTCGGCTACGGCGATCGCGGCACCGGCGGCGTTATCCCGCCCAAAGCCATCCTCATCTTCGAGGTCGAACTGCTCAAGGTGAAGTAGGTATGATCAGAGCCTGAAGCGTGAGCGAAGCGCTCATTTCACTTCGCTAACGCTTCAGGCTCTGACGTCAATGTGTTTGTCCAGCCATGCCCGCACATCGCCGATCCATTTCTCCGGGTCCGGCTCGAACTCCAGCGTGTGATGCGCCCCGGCGTACTCGATGATCTCCTTGTTCGGCGTCGCGAATCGACCGACATACTCGCGCGTCTTGTCGTTGCGGATGATCCGATCCTCGCTCGCCAGCAGCAGCAGCACTGGCACATGCACGTACTTCGGCGTGAAACGCAAATACCCGTCGAGCCGAGCACTCTCGACGAGCAGCCGAGCCGACGCCTGATGCAGCCGCAACGGGTCGTCGCGCAAGAACTGCTGCCAGTGCGGCGTCGCGGTGAACAGGTCGGGCTCGTTGAGCGGGATCGGATATTTCGTGCCCGGCCGAAAGAGCCGCGTGAACAGAATGCCGAGTCGTTGCCAGAGCGTGAAGTTGACCTTGGCGAAGAACCCGGGACACATCAGGATCAGCCCGTCGACGAGGCCGGGATGCCGGCGTTCCAGGGCGACCGCGAGCTTGCCGCCCCAGGAGATGCCGGCGAGAAACACCGGCAGCGTGCCGCGCGCCGCGGTGCGGGGCAGGGCGGTCAGAAACTCCGCGATGTCGTCGAGCAAGCGGCGGAAGCTCGGCACGTCGCCGCGCTCTTCGGCGTTCATGCCGGAGCCGCGGCGATCGAGAAAAAAGACTTGATAACCGGCCTGAGACAGGCATGTACAGGAATGTTCGTACCACCCCGCATGACTTTGAATGCCGTGAATGAAGACCACGACGCCGCGCGGCACGCCGTCGAGTTGATACTGCCGATATTTCCAGCGATATCCGTCGCCGGCCTGATGTTCGAGAACCTGATACGTGCTGCCCGAATCAGCCAAGCAGCACCTCCTTGCGCAGCGCCACGCGCTCGAGCGCCTTCGGATCGATGGTGATGCCAAGCCCTGGCCCCTCGAGCGCCGGCGCCCAGCCGCCCCAGCCGAAGGTCAGGTCGGTCGTCGCCAGGGCCTCGCGCACCAGATGTTTGTCGTACGATCCTTCGACGTAGCGGATGTCCTTGACGCTGGCCGCGAAATGCCGGCCCGCTGCCGACAGGATCGCCGTCTCGCCGACCTGGCAGCCGAGCTGATAGCCGAGCTTGTGCCGCCGCGCATGTTGCGCCAGCCGCAGCGTCGCCAGAAAGCCGCCGCACTTGGAGAGCCGCAAGTTGAACAGATCGCACGTGTCGTTTTCCTCGGCGTGCTCCGCATCGATCATGCTGCACAGCGACTCATCGAGCATGATCGGCACCCCAACGTCGCGCCGCACCTCGGCTAATATGGCGACCTGCTCGTGCGGCACCGGCTGCTCCACCGCCGTGATGTTGAACGGCTTCAGCTCCAGGATCCGTTGCCGTACGTTGTCCGGCGTCCACGCTTCATTGGCGTCGATGCGAATATCCATCTTGCGGCCCACGCGCCGGCGGATGGCACGCACCCGATCGACGTCGTCCTGGCCGTCGATGCCGACCTTGATCTTGAGCTGTTTGAAATTCCAGATCCACATCTTCCACGCCGCGAACCGCGCCTTGAATCCTTCCGCCGACGTGATCGCCCCGCTGTAACGCACATAATCGTGCGGCTCGAATAGATCATCATGGGCGATCAGCTTCGTCACGTCCGAGACAGGATGCTGAAAATGTTTGCCGTAGGCGTCAAGCAGCGCCAGTTCGATGGCACAGCGTGCCGCGTTTCCCTTGCAGCCGCGCTCGTCGTCCACGATCGGAGCCAGGCGGAGATGTTCGATCGCCGTCAGCGCGGCGTGAAATGTTCCCCAGTCGTCGAGCTGTTCCGAAAGCGTGCTCTGCTTCAGAAGAGCGAGCACCGAATCGACGGTCTCGCCCGTCACATATTCACGCGGCACGCCCTCGCCGAACCCTTCGGTCTTGTCGTCAAGTGTCACGCGGACGACGACGTTGTCGGTTTCGGTGCGCGTATGGGAAGCGTGCTGAATCGGCTTCTTCAGCGGAATCCGGACCTGCCAGGCAGTGATTTCTTTGACGCGCATGAGGATGTTATACAACATGTCTTCGTTTAGCGCCCGCAGCAAAGCGCCAAGCCGCGTGATGCCTCACGGCGAATCACCGCCCCTGCGACCATTCGTAGCACAACCATAGCCCGACGAGAATCACTGCCACCGCGCTGAGCGTCGGCAGCGCTCGCACGAATTTCCCGTCGCCGCTCCTCGTCTCGATAAATCGCGGCACCTGCACGACCAGCACGCCGATCAGCACCAGCACGATGGCCAACCCCGCACTGAACGCGAGCACCGCCGGCAGCACCAGCCAGAACCGACTCGTGCCGATCGTGTAGAAGAGCAGAATGATCGCATCCCAGCACGGTACAATGCCGCCGGTTACGCCGAGCATGACGAGGCCCCACCAGCTCAGCGCACGCGTCGGCGCATCAGGAGAGCCGGGAGCGTGCCCCGGCGAGCCGGGAGCGTGAGCGACCGGAGAATGGTGATGATGCCCGCCTCCGACATGAAAGTGATCCGCCTTGCCCGCGAGCCGTTGCAGAAGCAGCCAGAAGCCCATGCCCGCGACCAGCAAGCCGAGCGCCAGGCCCAGGCCATTCTGAATCCAGGTTTGAAAGGCGCGCTGCGCATCGCGGGGCAGCGCCGTCATGATGATCGCCAGGATGATGACAACGCCGGTGTGTGTGAGCGTCGTCACCAGGCCGAGAAACAGCGCATGCCAAATCGTCCCGCGCTCGCCGACGAGGTACGCCGCCACCAGCGTCTTGCCGTGCCCCGGCGTCAAGGCATGTGCGGCCCCGAATACAAATGCCAGCAACAGCGTCAGCGCCAATCCGTAATCCGAATGCAGGATAAGCCGCATCAGACTGAAGCGATCCTCGTGCGACTCGCGCTCGACCTGAGGCGGCGGCGTGTCGGCCGTCTTCGGCGCGGTCACGCTGCTCGGCGCGAAAACGATCCTGATGATCCGCTGACGTTCGTCCTCTTTCCCGGTCATCGATTCCATCTTCTTCTTGTAGAGGCTCGCGTCAGGCTCTGTCTTGCTCTCGATCGCTAACCCGGTCTCGTTGACGAAGCTCAAGACCAGGTAGCCTTTTTCCGGTACGATGTCGGCCGACAGAAAGGTCTGATCGTGAAAGTAAAAATGCGTACGCTGCGTCGGGTCAATTGCAAAATCCTGCTCGAATACGAGGTCGCAGCGCACGTGCTTCAAGTCGTTGCCGTCGTCGTCATACAGCCGTGCCTTGCGAGACACGATGCGAAGTTTTTCAACCTTGTTATTCACTTCCACATGCATCAGGTTGATGAAGATTGCAGCATAGATCCGGGCATAATGAGCATAGTATTCCAGTTTTCGAACCGGCAGGTAATCGAGAAAGTCGGCTTCGTCTCGGTAATCGTTCATGTCCCTGACGATGGTGTCCGCATCGACTTCGAGCCGATACTCGACGCGCACGCGCAGCTTGTCAGCCGCCGGCTTCTGCAAACGCACGACGATGGTGCGATCGTGCGATTCTTCCGCGATCGGATGGGCGAGGACCTGCGTCGCAGCGAGGAAGCAGATGAGCAATGCGAGAATGTTTATCTTCGGGAGCATTTGATTATTATGACCCAGTTCGTGGCCGGGAGCCAGCATGAAAATGGCAAAACCCTCGTGGTTGCCCACGAGGGTTTTGATCAAAGCCGGCGATAACCTACTTTCGCGTTATTCACACTATCATGGGCCCCAAGTGCTTAACGGCCGTGTTCGGAATGGGAACGGGTGTGGCCACTTGGGTATGGTCACCGGCAAGACGC
>JACQFG010000138.1 GCA_016200155.1 Planctomycetota bacterium
ACGCCGGGCCGATTCGAAATCCTGGTCATCACGAACAGCGAAAAGTTGGACGGCCGGGAAATGCACTCATCGATGTTCGAGCCGGCGTTGTTTCACCTGGCGCTGCTGGCGAGCGCCGAACCGAACGCTGACGGCATGTCGGCCCTGCAATGGCTCGCCGCCCGCGAGTTCGTGCTGCACATTTCTTACGCGGGCGGCATCGTGACTTGGACGTATCCGGCGGGCAGCATCACGAGCGCGGAGGCGACGCATTACTTCCTGGAGCTGACGCGCGATTTTCTCACGCCTACCACCTTTGATCTGTTGCCGTTCGAGATGATGCGCCTGAACAAGGAGCTGATGTCCGCGACGCTGAGCGATATCGATGCGCGGATGACGCCGGAAACATTTTGCGCGATGCTGGAAGAGCAAATTGCCGCCACCCAGGAGAATCCGCAAAGCTGGGTCAAGATCCCGCAGGTCGTCGAGATGATGCAGGCGAAGGTCCCCGCCGACGCGCTCGCCAAGGTGCAGCGCCGTTTCCGCCTGCTCGACCGGGGTCCCGCGTCGGTCCGGCAACAGCCCAAGGTCGCAAAGAAGCGGCCAGCGAAACAGAAGCCGTGAGCGGGGAGAAACCTATTCGTTGCACGAAACTGATATTTCGCCTTGACACGCCACGTAATTAGGCGTACCTTATTGTCTGATAAGGCACCCCTAATTCACGGCTGGTATGAGTACGCTCGCACAACCTCTCGCTGCCGACATGCAACCCGCCGCGGCGTCCACCACATCGTTGGAGGGACTGAACTCCACGGTGGCGATTCCACCTGCGTCCGCTGGTTTCTGGCGTCAACTACGGGCGTTCGCCGGGCCCGCGTTTCTCGTCAGTGTCGGCTACATGGATCCCGGCAACTGGGGGACCGACCTGAAGGCCGGCGCGCTTTTCAAATACGACTTGCTCTGGGTCGTCGCGGGCGCCAGCTTCATGGCGATCATCATGCAGGTCCTGTCCGCGCGGCTGGGCATCGTGACGGGCAAGGACCTCGCCCAGGCCTGCCGCGACTTCTATCCCGCATGGACGCGCTGGCCCAACTGGATTACCTGTGAGATCGCCATCGCGGCCTGCGATCTTGCCGAGGTGGTCGGCAGCGCCGTCGCCATCAATCTGCTCTTCGGCATCCCGTTTCACTGGGCCGTCCTCATCACCGCCTTCGATGTGCTATTGCTGCTTGCCCTACAGGGAATGGGCATGCGCTTCATCGAAGCGTTGATCCTGGTGCTGGTCGGCACCATAGCCGCTTGTTATTTCATCGAGATCTTCGTGTTGCCGACGACCCGCCCCGATTTCGCCGAGATGGGCAACGCACTCATCCGGCCGGGATTTCGAGACCCCCGCATGATCGTCGTGGCGATCGGCATCATCGGCGCGACCGTGATGCCGCACAATCTCTACCTGCATTCGGCCCTCGTGCAGTCCCGGCAATTGCAGAAAAACGGCGAAAACCGCGACCGCGCCATCCGCTTCAACACCATCGATACGGTGATCGCCCTGTCGATCGCGTTCCTGGTCAACGCGGCCATCCTGGTGCTGGCGGCGATCGTGTTCTTCAATCAGGACAAGGTCACCCTGCCCACGGGCCGCGAGGTCGTCTTCAATGACAAGACCGACTGGATCACCGACGGCTACCTGACGCTGGCGGTGCTCCTGGGCACGTCGGCGGGCAGCATCCTGTTCGCGGTCGCGCTGCTGGCGAGCGGACAGAGCAGCACGATCACCGGCACGCTCGCCGGCCAGATCGTCATGGAAGGGTTCATGCACTGGCGGATCAAGCCCTGGCTGCGCCGGCTGGTCACTCGGCTCGTGGCGATTCTCCCGGCCGTCCTCGTCGCCTGGTTTCGTCCTGACAGCAAGCCGACCGACTTGCTCGTGCTTAGCCAGGTCGTGCTGGCGATGCAATTGCCTCTCGCCATGTTCCCGCTCCTGCACTTCACGAGTTGCCGCAAGTGGATGGGCGAGCACAAGAGCGGCTGGTTCCTGCTGATCGTCGGCTGGACTTCCTGCATTCTGATCACGGCCCTCGACATCTACGGGCTGCCGGATGCCCTCGAGGAAGCCTGGGACGTCATCACTGGCGCAACGGATGATTGAACCTCGCATCGTTCGTCCCATGCGAACAAGTTCATATAACATCCGGGGACACCATCGACGACCATCTCAGGAGCAATCATGAAAGGCGATCCGCAAGTCATCGACGCATTGAACCGGGCCCTGACCATCGAACTCACCGCCATCAATCAATATTTCTGCCAGGCCAAGATGTGCATGAACTGGGGCTTCAAGCTCCTGGGCAAGAAGCACTACGAAGAATCCATGGGCGAGATGAAGCACGCCGAGAAGCTGATCGACCGCATCCTGTTCCTCGAGGGCACGCCGGAGATCGCCCGTTACGACGTCATCCGCGTCGGCACCAACGTCAAGGAGCAGTTCGAGAACGACCTCAAGCTCGAGATGGGCGGCGTCAAGACCTACAACGAGGCGATCGACCTGTGCGCCAAACTCAAGGACAACGGCACCCGCGAACTGCTGGAGCCGATCCTGACGGAGTCGGAAGAGCACGTCGACTGGCTGGAGACGCAGATCGACCTGATCGGCGCAGTCGGGTTGCAGAACTACCTGACGGAACAGATGGGCGGGCATGATGCGTGATTGGTTTTCAACCTGATTGCCAGGTGAAACGCGTAGGTGGTTTTCGGCCTGAAAGGCCGTTTCTGTCAGCCCAGACCGGAGGCCCCTTCGGCCTTGGCTGATGGATTCGGCCTTTGAGGCCGAAAACGACCGGCAAATCAACACTTCGTTCACGTATCCCCGCGCGCCCCGACCTGCAGGTCATGGATCGTGTGGGCCGGGAACAGCTTGTAGCCCGCGGGGACGCGGCCGATCAGGCCCTCGAAGGTGGCGGACTTTTTGCCCTCCAGCTCGATCTTCGTCAGGATCGTCAGCGTGTGCTTCGTGTCATCCTTCAGCGTCACTTCGAAATCGTAGGAGACCACCTTCTTGTCCTCCGACGGCACGAAATGCATCGAGACGATCTTGGCCATGTCGATCTTGACGGTCTTCTTGAACATCAGGTACGGCAATACACGGTGCTGGCCGTCGACGAGG
>JACQFG010000142.1:0-10470 GCA_016200155.1 Planctomycetota bacterium
GAGGTGTTCGAGCAGGTGAAGCGCGATCTGCCTCGGTTGTACGAAGTCGAGCCGCTGGCCGTCGCGTGTGACCTGCACCCGGATTATCAATCGACGCGCCATGCGGAGCGACTGGGTTTGCCGATCGTGCGCGTGCAGCATCATGAGGCCCATGCGCTGGCGTGTCTGGCGGAGAACGGCATCGAGCCGCCGGCGCTGGCCGTCGTGTGGGACGGCGCCGGCCACGGCTGGGACGGGCACACCTGGGGCGGCGAGTTCCTGCACGTGACGGCCAGCGGAATTCGCCGGGCGGGCCATCTGCGTCCGTTCCCGCTGCCCGGCGGCGATCGCGCAGCACGTGAGCCTCGACGTGCGGCCCTGGGATTGCTTTACGCGTGGCTGGGGGATGACGTTTTCGCGCACAATGATCTGCCGCTGCTGGCCGCGTTCAGTCCCGGGGAGCGCGAGGTGCTCGGAGTTGCGCTGCGGCGCGGCGTGAATGCGCCGCAGACGACGAGCATCGGCCGGCTATTTGACGCCGCCGCCGCCCTTGCAGGCGTTCGCCTCTACAATCGTTATGAGGGTCAGGCCGCCATGGAATGGGAATGGTGTGCCCGCGAAACCGCCGCGAACTTCTATCCGTCGACGATCGACGGTGACGGCGTTCTTGATTGGGCGCCGCTCCTCGAGGCCATGCTCGCTGATTTGCGCGCCGGCGTGGACAACGGCATCGTGTCGGCCCGTTTCCACGCGGGGCTAATCGAAGCCATCGTCTCGGTGTGCCGACGCGTCGGCGAACGAACGGTTCTCCTCACCGGCGGCTGCTTTCTCAATCGGCGCTTGCTCGAAGGCGCGGTGCGGCGCTTGACCGACGAGGGATTTACGTCATACTGGCATCAACGGGTGCCGGCGGGGGACGGCGGTCTCGGTCTCGGGCAAATCGTCGCCGCCGCCATCGAGCTGGAGAAAACGCATGTGTCTGGCGATTCCCGGCAAGATTCTTGATGTTCGCGACGGCGACGAATGGCAGCGCACCGGCCGAGTCGACTTCGGCGGCGTGGTCAAGGAGGTTTCGCTCGCCCTCGTTCCCGATGCCGGCGTCGGCGTTTACGTGCTCGTTCATGTCGGCATGGCCCTGAGCACGATCGGTGAGGCCGAAGCTCAGGAGGTCTTTGCCTACCTTCGGCAACTGGAGCCGGAGGACGTGCCATGAAATACCTCGATGAGTATCGCGATGCCGAGGGCGCCCGGAAGTTCGCGAGCCTGCTGGCGCGCATCACCACGCGGCCCTGGACGATCATGGAGGTGTGCGGCGGCCAGACGCACGCCATCGTGCGCTTCGGGATCGATGAGCTGCTGCCGTCGGGGATCACGCTCGTTCACGGGCCGGGCTGTCCGGTTTGCGTCACGCCGATCGAGATGGTCGATCGGGCCATCGCGATCGCGCGCCGGCCTGAGGTGATCTTCTGCTCGTTCGGCGACATGATGCGCGTGCCGGGGACGTGCAGCGATTTGCTGCGCGTCAAGGCCGAGGGGGGCGACGTGCGCATGATCTATGCCCCGATCGACGCGCTGGAGATCGCCGCCCGGAATCCCGACAAGCAGATCGTTTTCTTCGCGGTGGGCTTCGAGACGACGGCGCCGGCGAACGCCTTGGCGGTGTATCAGGCCCGGCGTCGGGGCTTGAGGAATTTCTCGATGCTCGTCTCGCAGGTGCTCGTGCCGCCGGCGATGCAGGCGATCCTCGAAGCGCCGCGCTGCCGCGTGCAGGGGTTCCTCGCGGCGGGGCATGTCTGCGCGGTGATGGGGATCGACGCCTACGGCCCGCTGGCGGCGCGCTTCGGGGTACCGATCGTCGTGACCGGATTTGAGCCGCTCGATATCCTGCACGGTATCACGATGTGCGTGCAGCAACTGGAGGAGGGCCGAGTCGAGGTCGAGAACCAATACGTGCGGGCTGTTCGTCCCGAGGGAAATCGGCGGGCGCGCGATCTGCTCGCCGAGGTGTTCTGCGTCGTTCCGCGCGAATGGCGCGGCATCGGCGAAATACCTCTGAGCGGGCTGAGCTTGCGTCCCGAGTACTCTGACTTCGATGCCGAGCGCCGCTTTCCCGCCGAAGTCGATTCGCGCCGCTCGATCGAGCCGAGCCTGTGCATCAGCGGCGAGATCTTGCAGGGATTGAAGAAGCCGAGCGAGTGCCCCGCGTTCGGCCGGCAGTGTACGCCGGAGTCGCCGCTCGGCGCCACCATGGTTTCCTCCGAGGGAGCGTGTGCGGCTTACTACCGCTACCGACATGTGCGAACGGAGGCGACGACCGATGGCGCCTGATCGCGAAATCCAGATCGACTGCCCGGCGCCCATCGTCGAAAATCAAAAGATCACGATGGCACACGGCGGCGGCGGCCGCATGATGCAGCGGCTGCTCGACCGGGTGATCCTGCCGGCGCTGGGCGGCGTCACGCTCGCGGAGCAACACGATTGCGCGGTCCTGCCGATGCCGGCGGCCGGCTGTCTCGCCTTCACCTCGGATTCGTATGTCGTCCATCCGCTGTTTTTCCCGGGCGGCGACATCGGCACGCTGGCGGTGAACGGCACGATCAACGATCTGGCGATGGGCGGAGCGCGGCCCTTGTGGCTGAGCGCAAGTTTCATCCTGGAAGAAGGGTTGCCGTTCGAGACGCTGCGGCGCGTTTGTGGATCGATGCGCCGCGCCGCCCAGGCCGCCGACGTCACGATCGTCACGGGCGACACCAAGGTCGTCGAGCGCGGCAAGGGGGACGGGATCTTCATCAACACGTCGGGCATCGGCGTCATCGCGCATCCCCACGTGGTCGGCCCGCGCCAGGTGCAGCCGGGCGACGCCATCCTGCTGTCGGGCGACGTCGGCCGGCATGGCATCGCCCTCATGGCGGTGCGCGAAGGCTTTCGCCTGGAAACGCCGCTGGAAAGCGATTGCGCTCCCCTGGCCCGGACGTGTTTGCGCCTGTTCGATGCCGACGTGCCGACGCACTGCCTGCGCGACCTGACGCGCGGCGGGCTGGCAAGCGCCCTCGTGGAAATTGCCGAAGCGAGCGGCCTGGCGTTCAAGGTCGATGAGCAAGCGATCCCGGTTCACGCTGCGGTACGGGCGATCTGTGAAATCCTCGGCCTGGACGCGCTGCACGTGGCCAACGAGGGACGCTTCATCACCTTCGTGCCCGCAGAACATGTGAGTCGGGCATTGAAAGTGCTCCAAGGCGACCCGCTCGCCGCTGACGCCCGGCAAATCGGCGTCGTCGAAACGGGAACGCCCGGCAGCGTGACCCTGCGCGGCGCCCTGCGCACGCGCCGCATCCTCGACATGCTGAGCGGCGAGCAGTTGCCGCGCATTTGTTGATTCGATCATGCACGAAGCCAGCATCATGCAAAATGTGTTCGACCTCGCGTTCGCCCGGTTGCCGAGCGGGTCGGCGACGCGCGTTGTTCGCCTGCGCCTGCGCGTCGGCGTTCTGGCCGGCGTCGTTCCCGAGGCGCTGACGTTTGCTTTCGAGGCGATGAAACCGAACACCCCTGCCGCCGATGCAGAGCTGGAAGTGGAGCGCGTTCCCGCGCTGCTGCACTGTCGCGATTGCCCGTGCGACTTTGCCCCCGAGAGTTATCCCGCCCCCTGCCCAAAATGCGGAAGCTGGGCGTCGGACGTTCGGCAGGGGCACGAGCTGGACCTGATGCTGGTCGAATTTGCCGCAGAAAATTTAACCACGGATCACCCGGACAGCACGGATGGGGAGAGAATTACAAAGCACTGTTGAGAGATGCCGATGCCGAGTCACCGTAAGACTGTCTGGTGTCAATCCATCGGTACGTGCGTTCTCGCCTTTTTTCCTATCCGTGCTATCCGTGTAATCCGTGGTTAGATGGAGGTTGAAATGGAAACGCGTCGCTGGATCGTCGAAGTCAATCAGGCCCTGCTCGGCAAGAACACGGAGCTGGCGGCGCGGAACCGTGAGCGCTTTCACGCCCATGGCCTGCTCGTGCTCAACCTGCTGTCCGCACCGGGTTCAGGAAAGACAGCCCTGCTCGAGCGCACGCTCAACGATCTGCACGGCAAGCTGCGCATCGGCGTTCAAGTCGGCGATCTGCAAACGGACAACGACGCCCGCCGGCTGATGGGACGCGGCGCCCCGGTCGTGCAGATCGTCACCGGCGGGTGCTGCCACCTCGATGCCAGCATGATCGCCCAGGCCAACGAGAAGTTCGACCTGGAGCAACTCGACCTGCTCCTCATCGAAAACGTCGGCAACCTGGTATGCCCCGCGTCCTACGACCTCGGCGAGGACGTGCGCGTTGTGCTGCTGTCGGTGACCGAGGGGGACGACAAGCCGCTGAAATATCCGACGATGTTTCGCAAGGCGGATGTGGTGGTCATCACGAAGATGGATATTGCCGAAGCCGTCGGCGCCGACCTGCCTGCCCTGCGCGAGAACATCCGCCGAACCGCGCCGACCGCGATGGTGCTGGAAGTCTCCGCCCGATCGGGCCTCGGCTTGCCGGCCTGGTATGATTTCCTCCAGCAACGTAGGTCAGGCTTTCCAGCCTGACGGAGCCCCAGCGGTACGCGAAAAAACGGTAGTGTCTCCGTTTGACGGTTTCGTGGGGCACGTTTGCAACGTGCCCACGTGCCCCACGAACCGGAGACGCTACCGAAAAAAGTCAGGCTGGAAAGCCTGACCTACGAAGGAACCCCACTCGATATGCTAGTCGTCGTCCGCTGGAGCCTGTTCGGCGCATTGCTGGCGTGCGCAGCTTTTCTGTCGCTCGGCTGCAAGCGGCCGCGCCCCGCCGATGTCGCAACGCAGCCGCCGTGGTTCGCCGACGCGACCGAGGAACTCGGGCTCGATTTCACGCACGACCCGGGGACGATCGACGGCACGTACTTCATGCCGCAGAGCATGGGCTCCGGCGCTGCGGTGTTCGACTTCGACAACGACGGCCGGCTCGATATCTATCTCGTTCACAATGCGGGGCCGAACTCTGCTTCGAAGAACAGGCTGTTTCACCAGCAGCCCGACGGCAAATTCAAGGACGTCAGCGCCGGTTCGGGGCTCGACTTCGCCGGGCATTGCATGGGTATCGCGGTCGGCGACGTCAACAACGACGGGCTGCCCGATGTCTATGTCAGCGAATACGACGGCGGACGGTTCTTTCTCAATCGGGGCGACGGGCGATTCGACGAAATCAAGTCGAGCGGCATCGACAAGCAGATCTGGGGAACCGCCGTCAGCTTCCTCGATTACAATCGCGACGGCTGGCTTGACCTCATCGTCGTCAACTATGTTGCGCTCGATCCGACGCGACCCTGTTCCAGCCCGGCCGGCGGCTCACGCGACTACTGCCATCCCGACAACTTCAAGCCGACCGCCACCCGGCTCTACCGCAATCGCGGCAATGACGCCAACGGCAACTGGCTCGGCTTCGAGGATCAGACCGACGCCGCCGGGCTCAACAAGGCATCCGGCCCTGGACTCGGCGTCCTCTGTGCCGACTTCAACGGCGATGGTTGGCTCGACATCTTCGTCGCCAATGACAGCAAGGCGAATCATCTGTGGATCAACCAAAAGGACGGCACCTTCATCGAGGAGGCGGTCGCGCGCGGCCTGGCGTTCAACGCCCGCGGCGACCCGCAGGCCAACATGGGCGTCGCCTGGGGCGACATCGACGGCAGCGGTTTGCCGAGCCTCTTCGTCACGCATCTGAATTACGAGTATCACGGTCTGTGGAAACAGGGTCCGCGCGGCCTCTTCCACGAGCAAGCTGCCGCCACCGGCCTGACGAAGCTCGGCTGGCGCGGCACCGGCTTCGGGACCGTGTTCGCCGACTTCGACAACGACGGCGCCCTCGACCTCGCGCTCGTCAATGGCCGCGTCTTCCGCACCGGCCCGCCGACCAACCCGCACTGGGACGCCTACGCCGAGCGCAATCAGGTGCTGGCAGGCGACGGCGCCGGCACGTTTCGCGATGTTTCCGCGAGCAACCTAGCCCTTTGCGGCAAGCCCAACGTCGCGCGCGGCCTGGCCCTCGGCGATCTCAACGGCGACGGCGGTCTCGACCTGCTGGTCACCACGATCGGCGGCAAGGCACGCATCCTGCGCAACGTCGCCGACAAGCGCGGGCACTGGCTGACCGTTCGCGCCCTCGACGGCAAGCGCGACGCCGTCGGCGCCGAGGTGCGCATTGCTGGCGGGACGCGGCGCTGGCAGGGACTCGTGCAGCCTAGCCAAAGCTACCTGTGCAGCAACGATCCGCGCGTTCATTTCGGCCTGGGCGGCGTCGATCGCATCGAAACCATCGACATCCAGTGGGTCGACGGGGTTGCGGAGCGGTTCCCGTGCCCGGGAGTTGACCGAGTCATCGAGGTGCAACGTGGCAAAGGCCAGCCTGCCAAATAACGCGGCTGCATCGCCCCGGCGGCTGCGCGTCCTCGTTGCCGCGCTGGTGCTGGTCGCCAGCGGCGCCGGCGCATGGTGGATCTATCGGGCCTGGCCGGCAACGCTGCCCGAAGTGCCCGTGGTGGATTTGACCGATGTCGATCCGGAGGTCGCCGAGGCGATCAGCTCAGCCCGCGCCGCCCTCGTCAAGCAGCCGCGCTCGCTCGAAGCCTGGGGCAAGCTCGGGATGGTTTTGCACGCTCATCATTTCAACGAGCAAGCGATCACCTGCTACGCGGCGGCAGCGGCACTCGATCGCTCGAACCCGACCTGGCCGTACTACCAGGGCGTGCTTCTGCAGGCCGGCGCCGATCCGATGGCCGCGCTGCCAAGCTTGCAACGCGCTGCCCGACTGGCGCCGCGCGACACGCCGACGCCGCGCTTGCGGCTCGCCGAACTGCTGTTCGAGCTGGGACGTCCGGACGAAGCGGAGAAGGATTTTCGCATGGTACACGCGGGCGACGCCGGCAATGTGCGCGCCGTGCTCGGTCTGGCCCACGTGGCGATGGCCCGCAAGAATTACGAGGACGCCCTCGAGCATCTTCGCCCAATCGCGGAGGATGCCCGGGTGCGAAAGCGTGCCGCGGCATTGGCTGCCGCCGCGTACCTGCAACTGGGCATGAAGGACGAAGCCCGCAACGCCCAGGGCCGACTCGCGACGCTTCCGGACGATCCGCCGTGGCCCGATTTGCTCGATCCCGTCAACGATTTGCGCGTCGGTCTCGTCGGCCGCCTGGAACGCGCCAAATCGCTGGTGCATCACGATCCAAACGCAGCCGTCGCGCTCATGGATGAGACGGTTCGCCGTTATCCCGAGTCCGATCAGGCTTGGGTCGCACTGGGCGCCGCACGGGAATTTGCCAAGGACTTCGCCGGCGCCGAGCAAGCATTCGAGAAGAGCATCGCCCTGGCCCCCAAGCGCGCCGATCATCACTTCTATTTGGCCGAGTTCCTGCGCGGCCAGAAGCGTTTCAAGGAAGCCGCCGATGCCTACCGCAAGGCCAGCGAACTGCGTCCGCACGACGCCGACACGCACCTCAGACTCGGCGAGTGCTTGCAAGAAGTGGGCGATCGCCCCGGCGCGATCGAAGCCTACCGCGCTGCGCTTCGCTGCCGGCCCGATTTGGTTCCGGCGCAAATGGGCCTCAAGAAATTGACTGAGAAATAACCTCCCCGCTCGAAGCGATTAGCCCGGACTTGTAATGTCTGTGCGTGGGTGTGTGCGTGGGTGTGTGCGTTTTTGACGGGGAGGGGTGGGTCGGTTGCACAGACATTGCACAGAGTGCGTTGGAAGGCCCCGTGGACGAAAACGGAAGAAATCGCCCACCGAATTAGCGAGTCCCCGTGAATGGGTACAGGTTCTGCTTCGCCGGATCGCAAAGGCAGCACAGGTTGTAGGGCATCAGCGCCTGGCGCACCTGATCCGCGAACGAAGCCGCGTCGTTCGCAGCGACCGTCAACGCTTGCCGGCACAATTCGGCCGCGTTCTGTCGATAGGTGGCATCGTCAGCAAGCAGGAACGCCGCGTCCGGCGGCGCTCGACCGGCGCGTTCACGCTCCTCGCAGTAATGGGCGGCGACGAAGTATAGCATCGACACCGGCGTCATCACTTCGAAGCGATCGAAGCAGGCGAAACAAGTCCCCGTGATCTCATCGACCCATTCCAGCTCGTTCAACACCGATTGGCCATACTCCGCCAAACGAAGCGTTCGCCGCGGCGTGCGCCAGTCCTCGGCCATGATGCGGCCCAGTCGTTCGACGGCGCAGAGCGTCTGCGCGATGCCGGGACTGAGCCAGGCGTCAAGGAACCCCGCCGCGTGAGGCAGGAGCGCCCAGTCGGGACCGGCGGCCTGCGTGAGGCGCCGCTGCAGCCGGCCGGTGCGCACAAACGGTCGAACGGCACAGGCATCCCGGAACTGGCGTGCGAGCGACGGGTAGGCGTTGAGCAGACGTTGCCATTCGGCCTCGGGCGCTTCCCCGTCGCGGATTGGATGACGCTCCGGGTCGAGCGAGAAGCCGGCGCTGGTGACGCCGTGATCGAAGCGCAGCACCCACATCCAGCCGCCGTCGATGATTTGATGCTGAGCCGCGGCATCGCAGGGGAACGTGTGGGCAGCAGTCGCCGATGGGCCGTGTGTTTCTTGCAGCACATCGTGCCAGCGCGCAACGCCGGTGAAATGGCTGTACAAGGCGCGCGACCGGGCACGCAGATTGGCAGGAGCAACGGGTTCGAGCTTCAGCGTCTGGCCCAGCATCTGCGCATCGCCGGTCGCATCGACAAGGAATCCCGCGCGTATTTCGATGTCCGCATCCGGTCGAGAGCCACGCAGATGCCAAGCGTTTTCGTGAAGCAGGGTGTGCACATGGAGCTGATCGACATACACAGCGCCGGCCGCGATCGCGCGTTCGACGAGGTTCGCATCGAAATCGGCACGAAACCAGTGCGTGTCGGACCGCGCATCATCGGGACTGGCGGCGACCAGCAGAGCGTTCGCGTTCGTTTCATGCGGCGTGAACGGCTTGCCTGCTTCATGGCGGAAGAAGCTGAAGCCCCGCTTAAGGCCGCAGCGAAGGTGCGGATAGGTCGCCTTCCACGTCCCGTATTTCGAGAACGGCTTCAACCAATCGAGTCCGAAGCGATCGGCGATGGCGGCCAGCTTGAAGTCGGCCAGCGGCGTCGATGATTCGCCGATGGCAAAACGCGGATGAACCCCGCGTTCGAGCAGGGCCACGCTGTAGCCAAGCCGCCGGGCGATGATCGCGAGCAGCGTGCCGCCGAACCCGGAGCCGAGAATGGCGATGTCGCAGTCGATGGATGTCATGAGGATGGCGCCGCGGCGTCGTCGAGTTTCGCATCCAGAACCTTGCGCGCGAGTTCCTGACGGTATAGCTGCAAGCGTTGCGAAAGGGCGGTATCGGCAGTAGCGAGGATCGCCGCCGCCAGCAAGGCCGCATTGGTCGCTCCGGCCTGCCCAATGGCGAGGGTGCCGACCGGAATGCCCGCCGGCATCTGCACGATCGACAGGAGCGAGTCGAGCCCCTGCAACGCCTTCGACTGGATCGGCACCCCCAGGATCGGCAGCGTCGTCTTCGAGGCGACGACCCCCGCCAGATGCGCCGCCCCGCCCGCTCCCGCGATGATGACCTTCATCCCGCGTTGCTGGGCTGACGCCGCGTAGTCGAGCACCACATCCGGCGTGCGATGCGCGGACATCACCTTCGCTTCATAGGGCACGCCGAGTTCACGCAGCATCTGCGCGGCGTGCTGCATCGTGTCCCAGTCGGACTTGCTGCCCATGATAATGCCAACGAGCGGAGTAGGCATGGAGGTCGGTCCTCAAGGAATCGTCTTATCCCTGATAGATTATATGACCGCGAGAAGACCCGCCGCCGGCCGCGTTCATTTCTCCGAGCCTGAGCGCCCAGCGAAGGACCAATGCAGCCCTTCGCTTGGCGCTCAGGCTCGGCAAGTACACTGCAAATCTTGTCGCGCGAGCATCGGCTCGCTAGATTATCGAAGTTACAATTTGCACAACGGATTTATCACGTGTACCCAATGACAAACGTCAGCGCTATCCTCAGCCTTCCCACCGCGCACGCCGCTGCTGCGTCCGTGATCGCTATCGCCGCTGCCATGGAATGAGCCTGGGGAACGTTGTACCAACGAAATTGCTTGACCCCGGGCCGACCAGCCTGGGGTTTTTTGTTTTTCTGGAGATGTCATGACTGCACCGCTCGAACTTTCCCTCCGTGCCCGGCAGACCGAGGAGCCGCCGATCAGCTACTTCATCCAGCAAGCCGTCGAGAATCCGAATCTCATCAGCCTCGCGGCCGGGCTGGTCGATGCGAAGACGCTGCCGGCCCAGGAGGTACACGAGGTTGCGGACATCCTCTTGCGCATCCCCGAGGCTGCCCAGGCCGCGCTGCAGTATGGCACAACGCACGGCTATGGACCCTTGCGTGAAAAAATCTTTCGGCATATCCTGACTCTCGATCAGCTTGCCCAGAGCGATGTGGCCTTCACCAC
>JACQFG010000142.1:10475-17832 GCA_016200155.1 Planctomycetota bacterium
ACATCGTCATCACGACCGGCTCGCAGCAGCTCCTGTATTTGCTCGGCGAGCTGCTGCTCAATCCGGGCGACATCGTCATCACAGAAGCGCCGTCGTACTTCGTCTACCACGGCATCCTCGGCAGCCTCGGCGTGCGCACCTTGGCCGTGCCGATGGACGAGCAAGGCATGAAAACCGACGACCTCGAATCGCTGTTGACGCATCTCGAAAGTTCCGGCGAGTTGCCGCGCGTGAAGCTGATCTACACGGTCGATTACTTTCAGAACCCAACGGGCTTGACACTGTCGCTGGAACGGCGTCGGCATCTTCTCGACCTGGCACAACGTTTCAGCAAGTCGCAGCGCATCCTGGTCCTGGAGGACGCGGCGTATCGCGAGCTGCGCTTCGAAGGCGTCGACGTGCCGAGCATCAAGAGCCTCGATCGTGAGAATGAATGGGTCATCCTGGCATTGACGTTCTCCAAACCGCTGGCGCCGGGATTGAAGACAGGCTATGGCGTGATGCCGCGCGATCTGGTCGGCCCGCTTTTGCGTCTGAAGGGGAACCACGATTTCGGGTCGAGCAATCTCGATCAGCACATCGTCGATCGTCTGATGGGCAGCGAGGCGTATGCGTCCCACGTTGAGCGGCTGCGAAACGTCTACCGTTCGAAGCGCGACGTGTTGCTCAGCGCGCTGGCGATGGAGTTTCCGCAAGCGATCTCGCCGGTGCGCTGGACGGTCCCGGAAGGCGGGCTGTATGTTTGGCTGCGCTTCCCGCCGCAGATCGAGACGGGACCGGGAAGCCGATTCATGGAGGCGTGCCTGCGTGAAGGCGTCCTGTATGTGCCGGGAGCGTTCTGCCATGCGAAGGGGGGCGACGTGCCGAACACCGAGGCGCGTCTGTGTTACGGCGTCGCATCGATCGACGCCCTGCGCGAAGCGGTGCGCCGGCTGGGGAAAGCGGCGCGCGAGGTGTTGCCGATGCAGAAGATTGCGCTGCGTGGGTTCGCGGGATGCAAGTGAGTCCGTTGTGGCCGCTTGCGGCTTAGCGCTCGCATGGCTTCATGCGAGCGCTAAGCCGCAAGCGGCGGAATCAGCGCAGCCCCACAAAGCTGCCGCGGTGCTCGCGGGCCAGCGCCCACAGGAACGCGCCGACGTCGGGGCTCTCGAAGAAGAACCCGACGGCGTTGATGCGCACGTCGTTCTTGCCCACCGTGGGGCGGTTCCAGTCGGTCTTCAATTTGTCGCGGATGAACTTGCTCATGTAGTAGCTCTTCTGCGGTTCCGTCGGATTGCGGATCGCGGCCGGCACGCCTTCGCCGATGTTGGGCAGGCCGTCCGAGAAGAGGTAGACCGTGTCGAGCTTGATCTGGCGATAGCGGAAAGCTTCCTCGAAGGCGTCGTGCATGTTGGTGCCGCCGGCGACCTTGACCCGGCGCAAGGCGTCGCGGGTGACCTGCGCGGTTTTCGCGCCTTCATACTTGTACCATGCCAGCTTGCGCGGGCCGTCCTGCGTCGGCTCGAACAGGTAGCTTACCTTATCCGAGAAAAGTATCACCTGGAAGTTCTTCATCGTCGGGATGCTCTTCATCAGCTTCATCAGCGTCTCGCACAGGAACGGCCACTTGTCGGGGTCGTCGGTGTTCTCGTCCTTCATCGTCATGCTGCCGGAGATGTCGATCAGAAATAGTACATTCTCGCCGGTGAGCGGAATGCCGGCGAAGCGCTGCTCGACTTCGGCCTGAAGATCGACGACGCGCTGATTGAGCTTGTCCTTCTCAAGCCGAAGCGTGCCCAGGGCGGCGTCGGCGGAGAGTCCTTTCTCCTTCCATTGATTCCGGTCCTTCTTGAGGGCGTCGATCAGCTTGCGCGCCTCGGTCAGGTCCTTGGCGCCGGAAGACACATCGCTGACCGCTTTGTCCTTCAATTTGGCGAGATCGAGCAACTCGCGTTGGGTGCGATCGAGATCCTGCTGGCGCAGCGTGAGCTGCAGCTCGGTCAGCTTCAGCTTGGTCTTGGCGTCCTTGTTCTCGTCTTTCAGCGTATCGAGCAGTTTCTGCAGCTTGCGCAACTGCTCGTCCGACAGCTTCAACGCGGCGATCTGATCGTCGAACTTCTTGGCATTGGCGTCGATCTCGCGCTGCTTGAGCGTGATCTCCCCCTTGAGCTTGTCGATCGCTTTCTCCGAAAAGGCGATCTTGGCGAGCAGTTCCGCGTTGAGCTTGATCTTGCCGGTCAGCTCGGCCTTCGTCTTCTTCTCGGAGGCGAGCAGTTCTTCCAGCTCTTTTTGCAGTTTCTTGAGCTGGTCCTCGCTGAGGTTGAGAAGCGAGCGCGTCTTGTCGAGCGAATCCTGCCGAGAGGAGGCAAGGGCACTGGCGTCGAGGCGCTGTTTCTCTGTCATTGCCATCGACAGCGCAAGGCCGTGATAGTTCTTCTGCCAGTCGGCCAGTTCGGCTTGCAAGTTGGTGACGTCGCTCGAAGCGGACAGCAGGTCCTTCTGGGCCTTCACGAAATGGGCCTGGGCCTTCCTGGCGTCATCGGTCTGCGTTTCGGCTTCCTGGTGCGCGACTTGCCAGAGGAGAATCACGCAGCCGAGCGCGCAGCAGATCACGTCGAGCATGTAGATGTTGAAGATCGTCGGTACTTTATGGCGCAGGATCATGGGTTGTCCTCAAACGGACGTCGCGTGAATGCCAATCCGTGAGCGGCCGAGAAATCGCACGATGGGTCCGTGCGGGCCTAGACGAATGCGATCGCCCGGTTGAAGCGCGATCGCGCCGACCACCGGGTGATCGTTGACCAGCGTTCCCTCGCGGCAACGGTTGTGCAGCGTGAACTCGTGCTGATCGCAAGTGATCTCGCAATGCCGCGGCGCCACTTCGGGATGGTCGGTGCGGTCGAAATGAAGCTGGCAGCCAAACTGCGAGCCGACCGTGCAGCCCTGGTCGCGCAACAGATAGTCGAGCCCGGCAAAGTTCAGACGCGGCGGACCAGCGTCCACCGGCGGGATCGCCGGAAGCGGCACGATGGTCTCCAGATGGCCCACCGGCAGCGCTCCCTTGCGAAACGCGTCGGCCAACCCGTGCGCCGCCCGCGCCGGCGCTTCCGGCGGCAGCACGCGGATGCCGATCGGCTCCGACGACTCCGCGAACATCAGCTCCTCGCCGAAATCGTCCTCGTGAAAATTCGTCTCCTGATTCGCCGGCAGTTTCGTCTCCGCCGACGCGCTCGGCAGCACCAGCGCCCGCAATGCCTCGACCAGGCCCGGCAGCGGGCCTGCTTGATGCGTCAGCAAAATACAGCGCGGCAACTCGCTCGCCGGCCAGCAGACCAGCAGATGTTCCGCCTCGTGCGCCGCCTGTCGCGCGAGGCCCGCGCAGAATTGCGCCGGCTGCTCCGGATGCACCAGCAAGTGCTTGAACCACTGCTGTCCCTGCACGCCGAGCTGGATCGCTTGATGTTTCTGCGACGAGTCGGTCAGGAGATCAAGCTGATCATAAAGACTCTGCTCGGCTTGCGGGGCGTCGCGCGGGTCGCGGCGATGCTGGTGCACGCACAGTTCCGCAAGCACGTTCAGCAGGCGCTCCTTCCACGAGCGCAGGGAGAGCTGCGTGAATGATCGGCTGTCGATGAGGTGCGCCTTGTCGGCCAGCGCCTTGACCCAGCCGAGGGTGAGTGCATGATCGTCGACGTCGATGACGAGCACGGAGCGCGTCCAGAATTGCTCCGCGTGTCCTGCGAGCGCCGCCGCCAGCGCCGTCGGCATCGACCCGAGCACCGGCAGCCGGCCAGCCAGGCGCCGCAAGGTCCCGGCCTGGGCCGGCGTCAGATAACTCGGCACCGTCAGCACGATGCCGTGCGCCCCGGCACCCAACGATTCCAGCTTGCGCCAGACGAGTTCGCAGGCCTCGCGGGCATCGAGCGAATGCCGGCCCGCTTGCCAGCGCGGACCCGGTCCGGGTTGTGACGTCAGGTGCGGCAGAAACGAGTGACACACGAGATGGGCGGCGCTGCGGCAATTGCGCAACGCCACCGTGCCGACCTCGGGCGTCGAACTCGCCAGGCTGATCGCCGTCGGCAAGTCGAGCCCCGGCGGTTCGAGCGGCACCGGCAGCGGATAGTCTCCCGCTGCGCCCAGCACGCCGCGCACGCGGGTCGCGTTCCAGTCCAAGGCCAGCATCGTCATCGCAGGCCCCTTTGTGCCACGCCGTTGCCCGCCATTTCCATACCGTGGTCAACGCCCGCGGCGCTCGGCGACAGCTCCGGCTCGTAAATGCGATTGACGAGATGCTCCAGACAATATTGCTGGCAATCGATTACCAGCGATTCCTCGTCGCGCTGCAGCGTATGGATCAAAAACATCGACACCAGGCTCAACGCCAGCGCCACCAGCGTGCAGTCGAAGGCGATCGTCAGATGCTGCGTGGCGATGCGGAGCTGCTCGCCGCCTTCGCCGGCCAGCGTCATGCTGCCCGCAAGGCCGCGCACCGTGCCGAGGAAGCCGATCGCCGGGATCGCCCAGGCCAGATAGTTCATCGTCGCCATGCTCGATATCAGCCGGCCCAGATCGACGTCGGCCTGCGTCTTCAGCGTCTCGCGCACGTCAAGGCTCGATCGGCTGAGCGCCAGCTTCGACAGACCGACGCGAATCATGTTGGCGAGGATGAACGGCCCACGCTGCGAACTCGCCTGATCGACCTGGCGCTGCAGCACGCGGGCATCCTCGGGAAGGATGCGCGTCCCCTCTTCCGTCGACAGCAGCCCCAGCCCGAAGGCGCGACGCTGCCGGCGCACTTCCCAGTATCGCCCCAGGAAGATCAACACTCCCCAAAGGAAGCAGCAATAGCAAGCGATCTGCTCCGGCCCGAGGAACAACTTCGCGAGCCGTTGCACGAGGTGGTCCGCCCGCAACGTCTTCAGTTCGGCATCCGGCTCCACAAGGCGTTCGCGCACCTCCCGCACCTCCTTTGCCAACGCGGCCACTTGCTTCTCGCCTTCGGCAAGCTTGGCCGTCAGCGGGGCAAGGTCAGCCTCGGCTGCTTTGGCGGCACGTTTCTTGTCCAGGTCCGTTTGCAGGCTTGCCTGACTCTCGGCCGCATTGGTCGATTTGAACTGCAGCGCTTCGAGGACCTGTTTGTCCTGATCGACCTTCTTGGACAGAAATTGAATACGGCTCTCGACCGATTTCGCTTTTTCCCTGGCGCTCTCGCTTGCGAACGCCTGCCAGAGCGGATAGACGATCATGCCGACCACGGCCAGCGTCAGCAAGAGCAACGGCCATTCGCGCGTGGGCCGTTGCGAGGGAGTAAGAGGCATCAAAAATTCCTTCGTGGCTTTCGAATCGTCGCGGCGTCCTCCGCCACGCTCGAAAGTTGTTTCCATTTGTTAACGGTCAATTCTGGAGTGAAAAGGCGGGCAAGTCAAGCCTAACCCGCGGGAAGCCCGTGCAATGATGAGAGATGGCGTTACCTGGACACGTGGTTCGTTCAGGGATGGAGCACGACCTTGCCCGTCAGCGTGCCGGCTTTTTGCAGCGTGTTGTCTTCGAGAAAGCGATGCGCCGCCGCGGCCTCGGCAATCTTGAACGTCTTGCCGATGTGCATGTGCAGCTTCTTCATTGCCAGCCAGCGATTGATATCGTTGGCGCATGTCCGCTGCTCGTCGGGAGTCGCATTGAACATGGCGAAGCCGTGCAGGGCGAGGTCCTTGACGTAGAACGGCCCGACCGGGAACGTTGGCTGCGCCTGTCGGCCGGCCATGACGATCATGCGGCCGCGCCGGGCCATGAGGTCGACCATCTTGAAGAAGTCGGGCTCGCGCTGCGTTTCGTACCAGACGTTGACGCCCTGATTCTGCGTGAACTCCTTGATGCGCGCGGGGATGTCGTCGGTCTTGTAGTTGAGCACGCAATCGGCGCCCCAGCTCTTGCACAGCTTGGCCTTCTCGTCGGAGCCGACGGTGGCGATGACTTTGGCGCCGACGGCCTTGGCCATCTGGACGACCATGGAGCCGACGCCGCCGGTGCCGCCGTTGACGAACGCGATCTCGCCGGCGTGCAGCTTGGCCCGCTGCAAGAGGCCCAGGTGCGCGGTGATGCCGACCAGTGCGACGGCCGCGGCCTCATCGTCGCTGACGCCGGGCGGCGTGGAGTAAAAGAATTCTTCGGAAGCGCACACGAACTCGGCGCACGTGCCTTGCCGGCCGAGAAGGCCCTGGTTTGAGCCCCAAACGCGATCGCCGACCTTGAAGCGTTTGACATCGGGCCCGATCGCGTCCACCGTGCCCGCCACATCGGACCCGGTGATGAACGGCGTCGGCAGTTGCATCTTGACGACGCCGGCGCGGATGTAGGTGTCGATCGGGTTGAGCGCCGCCGCGGCGACGCGAATGCGGATGTCGCCGGCCTTGGGCGCCGGATCGGGCAGGTCGCCGTATTTGAGAACATCGGGAGCGCCGACGGCGTCGAGGAATGCAGCTTTCATGCGATGACCTCCTGTTCAAGAAACCACCAGCCGCTTGCGGCTTAGCGTTCGCATGGCGCCACGCGAACGCTAAGCCGCAAGCGGCTGGGTAACTTGCTGCAGCAAGATATTAATGTGCCGCCGGCGCCTTCGGCGCACCTTCCTTCGGCGGAATCCGCATCTTGTAGAACGAACGCCAGACGAAGTACAGCGAGGCCAGGAACATCACCACGCCGACCATCCAGGTGTAATCGAGGGTGTTCTTTTCCTTCGCGTGCTGCGTGATCTCGATGGCGATTTCGACCGCCAGAAGGCCGAACAGCGTCGAGAACTTGATGATCGGGTTGAGCGCGACCGAGGTCGTGTCCTTGAACGGATCGCCGACGGTGTCGCCGACGACGGTGGCGGCGTGGACGTCGGTTCCCTTTTCCTTGAAATCCACTTCCACGAGCTTCTTGGCGTTGTCCCACGACCCGCCCGCGTTGGCCATGTAGATGGCCTGGAACAATCCGAAGACCGCGATCGACACGAGGTAGGCGACGAAGAAGTTCGGATTGAACAGGGCAAACGCCAGGGTGATCAGCATCAAGCCAAGGAAGATGTTCCACATGCCGGCCTGGGCGTACTCGGTGCAGATCCGCACGACCGTCTTCGAATCCTCGATATTCGCCTCGGTCTTGGTGAGGTCCATGTTCTTCTTGATGTACTCGACGGCCCGATACGCCCCGGTGGTGACGGCCTGCATCGAAGCGCCGCAGAACCAGAAGATGACCGCCCCGCCGCAGATGAAGCCCAGCAGCACCGGGGCGTCGGTCAGGCTCAGGTGCAGCATGCCCGCTTTGCCGAGCAGCAGGATGATCGAGAAGATCATCGTCGTGGCGCCGACGACGGCGGTGCCGATGAGCACCGGCTTGG